>JAFYMQ010000116.1 GCA_017556565.1 Clostridia bacterium
AAAGCTGAATTGAGGTAATTTATGGGATTTTATGACAAAATAAAAGCAGGCCTGAAAAAGACCAAAGAAAACGCAAACAGTATGCTCAACGCGGTGTTCGCCACCTTCCGTCAGGTGGACGAGGACACTCTGGAGGAGCTTGAGGAGGCGCTTATCGCCGCCGATCTGGGCGCAACTCTGGCGTTCGAGACTGTTGAGGAGGTCAGACGTGAGGCAAAACTCAACAAGATCAACTCCCGCGCCGAGCTCAGCGAGGTAATGAGCCGCATCCTGGCAGAAAAAATGACCGAAAACCGCGGCCTGCAGCTTAATACCAAGCCCTCTGTCATACTGGTGCTGGGCGTCAACGGTGTGGGCAAGACCACCTCTATCGGCAAGATCGGAACACGACTTGTCAGAGAGGGCAAAAAGGTGCTCTTTGCCGCAGGCGACACCTTCCGTGCCGCAGCCGCAGACCAGCTTTCCATATGGGCTTCTCGCAGCGGCTCGGACATAGTCCGCCACGCAGAGGGCGCAGACCCCTCGGCAGTTATATTTGACGCCATCTCGGCTGCAAAAGCCAGAGGCGCGGACGTGGTCATCTGCGACACCGCAGGCAGACTGCACAACAAAGCCAACCTGATGAACGAACTGAGCAAAATGGCGCGTGTCATCCGCCGCGAGCTGCCCGATGCAGACGTGGAGACTTTGCTGGTGCTGGATGCAACCACCGGACAGAACGCACTTATTCAGGCAGAGGCATTCAACGAGGTCGCCGAGCTGACCGGTCTTGTTATCACCAAGCTTGACGGCACAGCCAAGGGCGGCATCGCCATCAATATTTCGGCAAAACTCAACGTCCCCGTCAAGCTTATCGGCGTTGGCGAGGGTCAGGATGATCTGATAGATTTTGATCCCGCGGATTTCACAAAAGCATTTTTTGAATAAAGGAGAGGAAGTTTTATGAGACCGGACGGAAGAAAACCCAACGAACTGCGCCCCGTTAAGATCACCACAGGCTTTATTACCCATCCCGAAGGCTCGGTGCTCATCGAGTGCGGCAACACCAAGGTAATCTGCAATGCCACCGTCGAGGACAGTGTGCCTCCCTTCCTCAAAGGCAGCGGCAAGGGCTGGGTCACCGCCGAGTACAGCATGCTGCCCCGTGCTACCGCACAGCGCACCAACCGCGATATTTCCAAGCTCAAGCTGTCGCCCCGCTCGGCAGAGATCCAGCGGCTGATCGGCAGAGCGCTGCGCTCTGTTACCAATCTTGAGAAGCTTGGCGAGAGAAGCATCACCATCGACTGCGACGTTATTCAGGCAGACGGCGGCACAAGATGCGCATCCATCACAGGCGCATTCTGTGCGCTGGTGCTTGCGCTGGAAGAACTGCGCAAGCAGGGCGCATTCACATCCCTGCCCCTGTACTCCTACGTCGCCGCCGTGTCGGTAGGCATCCTTGACGGTCAGCCTATCTGCGACCTCAACTATATCGAGGACAGCTCGGGCGAGGTGGACTTCAACTTTATCATGGACGACGAGGACAATATTATCGAGCTTCAGGGTACAGGCGAAGAAAGACCCTTCTCCAAAAAAGAGCTGGACGATATGTACGTGCTGGCATCCAATGCCATCAAGCAGCTGACAAGCGCCCAGAAGCAGGCAGTGGGGCATCTGTTCAAATGAGTGAAGTATTTGTAATCGCCACCAACAACCCCAAAAAGCTGCGCGAGATAGACGCAATACTCAAGCTTGTGGGCGCATCGGCAGTCACTATGAGGGAGGCGGGCATCAATACCGACCCCGAGGAGACCGGCACTACATTCGAGGAGAACGCCTATATCAAGGCTCACGCCGCTTGCATAGCGTCAAACAAGCCTGCCATCGCAGACGACAGCGGTCTTGAGGTGGATGCCCTCGACAAAGCCCCCGGCATTTATTCTGCCCGCTACTGCGAGGGCACAGACAGTGACAGGGTGGACTTTTTGCTCAAAAATATGCAGGGCAAGAGTGACCGAAGTGCGCGGTTTGTGTCGGCGGTCTGCTGCGTGTTCCCCTCGGGTGAAAAGATCACCGTGCGAGGCGAGTGCGAGGGTGTTATAATCGAGCAGCCCGCAGGCGAAAACGGCTTTGGCTACGATCCTGTGTTCTTCGTTCCCGAATATGAGCAGACCTTTGCCCAAATCAGCCCCGAGATAAAAAACAAAATATCCCACAGAGCACGCGCTCTGGAAAAACTTGCAATAGAACTGAAGAAAAGAGAGATAAAAAATGCTGACAAGTAAACAGAGAGCATACCTGCGCTCCCTTGCCAATCCTCTGCCCACCATCGGTCAGATCGGCAAAGAAGGCGTCACCGACAGCGTTATCCAGTCGGCTCACGACGCACTCAAAGCACGCGAGATCATCAAGCTGCGCGTGCTGGAAACATCCCTGATGACCGCCAGAGAGGCATGCGAGGAGCTGTGTGAGGCACTTGATGCCGAGCCCGTTCAGTGCATCGGCACAAGATTTGTTATCTACAAGCGCAACGCAGAAAAGCCCACTATCGTATTGCCCAAATGAGCAGGATAGCCATGTTTGGCGGCACGTTCAACCCGCCTCACAGCGGTCACGTTGCCGCCGCCTGCGCCTGCAGCGAGCAGCTCAAGCTGGACAAGCTTCTGCTTGTGCCTACCGCGGTGCCCCCACACAAGCAGCTTCCCGCCCTGACCGCCACAAGCGAGCAGCGGCTTGAGATGACTGCGCTGGTGTCCCGGCTGATCCCCAATGCCGAAGCAAGCGATATCGAGCTTGCCCGAGGCGGCGCAAGCTATACCAAAATCACCCTTGACGCCCTCCGCGAGATGTACCCCCATGACGAGCTGTGGCTTATCATGGGCACAGATATGCTGGAGAGCTTTCATCTGTGGCGTGAGCCTGAGGCTATATGCTCTGTTGCCCGTCTTGCCGTTTGCGCCAGAGACGAGGGCGACCGACAGAAGATCGCGGACGCGGCTCAGCGGCTGAGCGAGAAGTTCGGTGCGCGGGTGGATATAATCGACAACGTGCCCTTGCCCATGTCCTCCACCGGTGCCCGCTCGGGCAGCGAGAGCAAGCTGCCTGAGTGCATTGCCGAGTACATTGCCGAGCGGTGTCTGTATCTGGACATTGATGCTCTGCGTGAGCAGGTGAGTGGAGTGCTGGGCGAAAAACGGTTTGCCCACACCCTTGGCTGTGAGGCTCTGGCGGCGCGTCTGGCACAGATTTACGGCGCTGACGAGCGGATTTGCCGCGCAAGTGCCCTGCTGCACGATATTACCAAAGAACTTTCTTTGTCTCAGCAGTTGCGTTTGTGTGAAAAATGGAGTATAATACACGATTATGACAGTGATAATATCGAAGCTGTCATCCACGCCGACACGGGTGCCGCGGTTGCAGAGCATGAATACCGCATGGGCAAGACGGTCTGCTCGGCTATCCGCAAGCATACGGTGGGTGACTGCGATATGTCGCTTGTGGACAAGATCATCTATATCGCCGATGCCTGCGAGGAGACGAGAAGGTATCCAGGCGCTGCCGGGACGCGCGAACTGGCGCTGCGCGATATTGATGCCGCGGTGATCTCCAATATGGAGCAAACAGTCCAAAGACTTGCAAACCTTGGCAAAAAGCCTTATTATAAGACCGAACAGGCGCTTGCTTGTTTAATAAAAGAAAAGGAAGGGAAGAAGATCAATGAGTGAAATGTCTGCAAAAGAACTGATGGAACAGATCGTCAAGCTTGCCGACAGCAAAAAAGCAGGAGATATCACCGTGCTGCACGTAGGCGAACAGACCACCCTGACCGACTATTTTGTCATTATGACAGGTATGTCCGGCCCGCATCTTCGTGCCCTGTCGGAAGAGATCGAAGTCAAGCTGAAGGAAAAGGGCGTTATGCCCCACCACGTAGAGGGTGTCACCTCCAGCTGGGTACTGATGGATTACACCAGCGTTGTAGTCAATATCTTCCTTGAGGATGCACGAGAGATGTACGCTCTCGAGCGCCTATGGGGAGACGCAGAGAATGTCAATATAGAAGCTCTCGTCGTCAAAGAGTGATCGGAAGATCATACCTATTATATAATATAAAAAATAACATAGAGGAAGATGCACAAATGTTTTACGATTACAAAAACATCGAGAAAAAATGGCAGAAGCGCTGGCTGGATGCAAAGGTCTTCTGCGCAGAGCAGAACAGTGAGAAGGAAAAGTTCTTTGCTCTGATCGAGTTCCCCTACCCCTCCGGTGCAGGCCTGCACATCGGTCATCCCCGTCCCTACACCGCGCTGGACATCGTCTCCCGTAAAAAGCGCATGGAGGGCAAGAACGTCCTGTTCCCCATCGGCTGGGACGCATTCGGTCTGCCCACCGAGAACTACGCAATCAAGAATCACATCCATCCCCGCGAGGTCACCGAGAAGAACGTTGCACGCTTCAAGGAGCAGCTGCAGTCCATCGGTCTGTCCTTTGACTGGGACCGCGAGATAAACACCACCGATCCCAACTACTACAAGTGGACCCAGTGGATATTCCTCAAGCTGTTTGAAAAGGGTCTGGCATACAAGACCACCATGCCTGTCAACTGGTGTACCTCCTGCAAGTGCGTTCTTGCAAACGAAGAGGTCGTCAACGGTGTTTGTGAGCGCTGCGGCAGCGAGGTCGTCCGCCGTGAGAAGAGCCAGTGGATGCTCAAGATCACCGCATACGCACAGCGCCTGATCGACGATCTGGATACAGTTGACTTCCTGCCCAGAGTCAAGACCCAGCAGATCAACTGGATCGGCAGATCCACCGGCGCAGAGGTCGACTTCGGCACCACCGAGGGCGACACCATGACCATCTACACCACCCGTCCCGACACTCTGTTCGGTGTTACATACATGGTTATGTCTCCCGAGCATCCCTATATCGAGAAGTGGGCTGACAAGATCGCCAACATCGAGCAGGTTCGCGCATACCGTCAGGATGCAGCAAGAAAGTCCGACTTTGAGCGTACCGAGCTGCAGAAGGACAAGACCGGCGTCAAGCTGGAGGGTGTCTGCGCTATCAACCCCGTCAACAATACCGAGATCCCCATCTTCGTATCCGACTACGTTCTCATGAGCTACGGCACCGGCGCTATCATGGCTGTTCCCGGCCACGACCAGCGCGACTGGGACTTTGCCAAGGCTTTCGATCTGCCCATCATCGAGGTTGTTGCAGGCGGTGACGTTACCAAAGAAGCTTTCACCGATTGTGAGACCGGTGTTATGGTCAACTCCGGCTTCCTCACCGGCATGAGTGTTGAGGATGCCAAGGAAGCTATCAAGAAGTGGCTGGAAGAGCAGGGCAAGGGTCATCAGAAGGTCAACTACAAGCTCCGTGACTGGGTCTTCTCCCGTCAGCGTTACTGGGGCGAGCCCATTCCTCTGGTTTACTGCGAGAAGTGCGGCTGGGTTCCCATTCCTGAGGAGCAGCTGCCCCTGCGCCTGCCCGAGGTAGACAGCTACGAGCCTACCGACAACGGTGAGTCCCCCCTGGCCAAGTGCACAGAGTGGATCAACA
>JAFYMQ010000013.1 GCA_017556565.1 Clostridia bacterium
AGGACTATTGGGTATGAAAGTCGTTCATATCGCAGGCGGCGGTGACCGCGGCGGTGCAAAAACACACATAATCTCACGGTGCTCACATCTGGCAAAAAGCTGTGAGCTTCTTTTGGTGAGCCTGCGTTCGGGCGACTTTGCAGAGAGTGCCGAAAAAGCCGGCATAAATACCAAAACTATCTTTTCACGCTGGACGGCAATAGACTATATCAGACTGATCAAGTTTATCAAAAAAGAAAAACCCGATATCGTCCACTGCCACGGCGCAAAGGCTAACCTTGCCGGTGTTCTTATCAAACTGTTCTGCAAATGTACAACGGTAACAACGGTACACAGCGATTACCGTCTGGATTATATGCACAGCAGGTTCAAGACCTGCACTATAGGTCTTATCAACCGTGTGTCGTTGCGATATTTTGACTATTATATTACGGTTTCCGATCTGTTCAAAAAGATGCTCATCTCCCGCTCTTTCAAGCCCAACAACATAATGACCATATACAACGGTCTTGATTTTTCCAAGCAGACGGAAAAAGCTGACAAAAAAGAGTATCTGAACAAATACGGTCTTGATTACAACGACGGTGACGTAGTGATCGGCATCCCCGCCCGACTCAATCCCGTCAAGGATATTCCCACACTTATCACAGCATTTGCTAAAGCTAAAAAAGAATGCCCCAACATCAAACTGCTAATCGGCGGCGATGGAGAAGAAATGCCCCGTCTGCGTCAAATGGTCGATAATCTGGGCATCAAAGACTCGGTAGCTTTTCTCGGCTGGGTAGCAAACGTACCTGAGTTTTTCACAGTCTGCGATATCGACGTACTGTGCTCTATATCCGAGTCATTCCCCTACTCTATTCTGGAAGGCATTCGTGAAGGCTGCGCAATAATCACATCTGACGTTGGCGGAATGCGCAACCTTGTAGACAACGGCGTAAACGGCTATATCTTCAAGCCCGGTGACAGTGATGCATTTGCCGATTATATTGCCGATCTTGTCAAGAATCCCGACAAACGCAATACATTTGCCCAGCTTCTGTACCGTAAAGCATCCGAGCTTTACTCTATTGATAAAATGGCAAAGACCCAGCTTGAGATATACGAAAGCATCTCAAAAATGGTCAAGCGTCGCAAAAAGCGCGACGGCGTGCTTATATGCGGTGCATACGGCAGAGGAAACTCCGGCGACGAAGCTATACTCAAAGCTATCATATCCTCGGTCAAGGAAATAGACCCGCTTACATCGGTTACAGTTATGACCAGACAGCCTATGCCCACCAGTCTTGACCACGGCGTTAACACTATATATACCTTCAATGTCCTGCGCTTTTTGTCCACCATGCGAAGAACCTCTCTGTTCATAAACGGCGGCGGCAATCTTATCCAGGATTCCACGTCAAGCCGTTCTCTGTTCTTCTATCTGTACACCATATTTGCCGCAAAACGCCGCGGCTGCAAGGTTTTGATGTACGGCTGCGGTATCGGTCATGTGCGAAAGCCGTTTAACCGCAAGCTGACCAAAAAGGTCATCGACAACTATGTTGATATTATAACCCTGCGCGATGAGATCAGCAAAAACGATCTTACCAAAATGGGTGTCAGCAAGCCCGAGATAAGCCTGACCGCAGATCCCGCAATGTCGATAAGACCCTACCCTGTATCCGATGCGGAATACTATCTTCGCGCCAACAATATCGATCCCAGCGGCAAGTATATCTGTTTTTCTCTCCGTCATTGGGGCGACTTTACCAATTACGATGCCTTTGCCAAATCCGCTCAATATGCCTATGATCAATACGGCGCCACCCCCGTATTCCTGCCTATCGAAATACCGAAAGATATGGCTCCCACCGAAAACGTCTGCAATATACTCAAATGTCCCCATCACATCCTTCCCCCGCCCAAAGATGCAGCACTGCTGATATCTGTCTACGGCAAAATGTCTGCAGTATGCGCCATAAGACTCCATGCGCTTGTATTCGCTGCCGCATCGGGCGCGCCGTTTATGGCTGCATCCTACGATATCAAGGTCAACGGATTTATGGACTATACCGGCAGAAGCGAGTATTGCAGCAACCTGTCCGATATATCCTTTGACTGGCTGAAAAACACCATAGACAAAATATTCTCAGACAACTCGCCCGAATCCCCTGCAGAAAAACTCCGCACTCTGGAAAAGGGCAACATTATTGCCGCCCAAAAGCTGCTTACACAAAACTGAAACTTATCAGCGCAATAAAAAAGACCGCCACAAGGCGGTCTTTTTTTGTATCGATATTTCAATTTTTGCCGGGCAGCGCCTGATATGCGGCGTTTTTCAGGTATCTGATGGCCTGCACGGGATACTTGCCTGCGGCAGTCTCTCCCGTCAGCATCAGTCCATCCGCGCCGTCGAGCACACAGTTGTAGATATCATTCATTTCTGCTCGGGTAGGTACGGGATTATTCTCCATGGATGCCAGCAGCTGTGTTGCTATTATGAGAGACTTATTTGCTGCAGCGCATTTTTGGGATATTGTCTTCTGGTGCGCAGGCAGCAGCCACATATCCATACTGTTGCCCAGATCACCTCTTGCAAAAAGCACTCTGTCGGCAGCCTTGATTATTCCGTCTGCGTTGTTGAGTCCGTTGATATCCTCGATTTTTGCAATAACCTCAATATCCTCGCAGCCAAGCTCGGCAAGCTTGCGCTTCACGTCATATATATCATCCGCACACCTTACAAAAGGCTGCAGTATGGCAGACACGCCCATAGTTTTTGCAACATTGAGATTTTTAATATCGTTATCGGTCAAAAGGGGCACTTTTATACTGCGACCCAATACTGCAAAGCTCTTTCGCGGCAGCAGTTTTCCGCCTCTGAGCACTCTGCATACAAATCCTTCGCTGCTTTTATCAATGATCTCAAGCTCGATCTTACCATCGTCCAGCCTGCATACAAGACCTGTGCAAAGCTGCTCAAGAACGATATCCTTGAGCGGAATATCACGGCCAAGCACAACATTGTCACCAATGTTAAGCATCAAAGGCTCACGTATATTACCCACTCTCAGCTCGGGGCCTTCCATATCAATAACCATCTCGACAGATGCATTGCATGCTTTTTCGGCTGCTCTCAGCTCGTTTACAGAGGCTTTGAACGATTCCAGCATACCGTGAGACAGATTGAGCCTGATACCGTTCATGCCTTTCCTTATCATATCGGTCAGCACACTGCTGTCGCTGCATGCAGGGCCAAGTGTTCCGTATATTTTCATTATTCTGCTCCTTTTGGCAGCTGAGGCTTGACTATTACGCTTGTGTACTCAAAATAATTTACCTGACCGGGTCTTGCACCGTTAGGCTTTTTTACATTCTTGACGAGTGTATAGTCAACAGGTACAGAAACGCCGCCGTTCGATGCGCAATAATAAGCCGCCACCGAGGCTGCCTGCTCGATATCTATATTGTCGGGTGTGCGACCGTCGGTAACCAGTACAACATGGCTGCCCGCAACACCTCTTGCATGGAACCAGATATCCTTTTTGGACGAAAGCTTGTGGGTCAGTTCGTCATTTTCTTTGTTATTCTTGCCGCACAGAACCTCAAATCCGCCCTCTGTAACAAACCGTCTGGGCGCTGCTGCCGAAGGCTTCTTGATCTTTTTGCTGTCTTTTTTTATAAAGCCTGCTTCTCTTGCCTCATTCTTGACGTCATCTGCGTCTTTTACCGTTGCAGCAGCTTTAAGCGAATATATAAGACTCTCAAGATAGTTTTCTTCGTTCTCGTTCTTTTCTATCTGCTGCCTGAGATGATATTCGGCACTCTTGAGTCTTGCATATTTTTTGTACAGCTTCTGGGCATTTTTCTGAGGAGCCAGAGCGGGATCGAGTTCTATGGTTATCTCAGGCATATCGGGATCATAATAATTGATAACCCTCGCAAGCTTCTCACCTTGTTTGATAGTGCCGATATTGGCAGTGATCAGGTCTGCCTTTTCTTTTATTTTTTCGCGGTCGACCGCAGTCTGCATCTCGATTTTTTGCTCGGCGATCTTTTTTCTTGTGCGCTTGAGAGCATTTGTCAGAGTTTTTTCGGTCTCGCGTTTGATCGCATTGAGGTTATCCTCCCATGTCTTTTTGCCATAGAAGGTATCCAGCGCCTCACAAAAACTCAAACACTCCGTATATTCGGCAAAAGGTCTGACTGCAGAAATATCGGTCATTTTTCCATCAGCCATAACAATATAAGGCTTAACCGGTGTATTGGCAGTCTCATAGAACCACTCATATGGAACGTCCGCACTCAAGCCCTGACGTGCAAGCGCCAGCGTAAGACCGGAAAACCGCGAGCAAAGCTCCTTTTCCCCGTCAGCGCGGCCGATATCCATGCAGGCTTCTTTGAAATCATCTTTTGTCACGTCAAGCCAGAATGGCTTGTCAGACTTTTCGGGCAGAGTATATGCCAGACCGGGCATAACTCCCCTGTTGCCATCCTCCAGCCCGATATTGCGCAAACATGCTGTAATGATACCTTTGTGATTGACGACAATAATATTCTTCTGCCGTCCCATCAGTTCGCATACAAGGCTCTTTTCTGTAATATCGCCCATCTCATCGGTAGACGAGATTTTTATGACTATAATACGCTCGCGGTCGGGCTGGGTCACCGATATGATCCTGCCGCTGCCAAGCTGCTTGCGCAACATCATACAAAAAACCGGAGGCGTGTCAGGATTGTCAAGCTTCTGCGCGGTGATCCATACCGCGGCATAAGTGCCCGCAGACATAATAAGCTTTCTGTTACCCTTATCTGTACGCAGATTGAGCACCAGCTGATCACGTCTGGGCATATAGATCTTGTCTATTCTTGCGCCTGCCAGCTCGGTATTCAGTTCTTCTGCAAGTCCGCTGATAAACAAATTATCTATTGGCATAGGTCTCCTCCAGAAGCTTGATTATTGCCGATTCTTCGGCAACGTCGTTTTGCGCTTTGATCTTTCCGTTGTATACGGCGCGATATTTGTCCAGCAGCTTTGAGACATATTTATAAAAATACTCGTCTCTTACCATACTGTCAGCAAACAAAAATCTGTTGTCGCTGCCGCAATCACCCGTTGCGCCAATTACACGCATAACCGAGTATACGCGACCGTCATCCTCAACAGCTTTTTCAAGGTCGATCGAGTAACCGTTGGTGCTCAGAAACTCACGAAGCTTTTCTGCACGGGTCATAGGCTGAAGTATAAGCGTATGTCTGCCGTCACGGGTCCAGCTTGCACGCGAAAGTATATCCGCAATAAGCTCTCCGCCCATTCCGCAAATAAAAACCGTGTCACACTCATCACCGCAAAAAGGCTCAAGACCGTCACAAAGCCTGAACTCAATATTATCCCTCAAGCCATAAGTGTCAGCTGTCTTGGCGGCGTTATCAAGCGGGCCTTGATTTATGTCGCAGGCATATACGTGTCGGGCGTTTTTTTGCATCAGCATATATGCGCTGAGATATCCGTGATCGCAGCCTACGTCTATTATTCTTGTTGCAGCCCTTGACATATCGGCTGCGGCTTTGAGTCTGGGTGACAGAGTTATCATCATAATACCAACCTACAAAATATTAAAAGGAAGACCGAAGCCATAAGCCTCGGTCTTACCAAGCGATTTATTTGGATGCGAAGTACTCGTTGAGCTTCTTGACCAGCTCGTCAGCGTCTGTGTTGTGAACAGCACAAGCATCTGCAATGCTCTCACCGCGGGAAGAAGGACAACCCAGGCAGTGCATACCGATGTCAAAGAAGAACTCAGCAGTTCCGATATCAGCATCAAGGACTTCACCGATGATGCTTTCTTTTGTAACAACCATCGCAATTTACCTCCATAATTTTATTTACTTGTTTATTATACTACTTATTTTACATATTTTCAACAGTTTATGCAAGTAAAAAGCGGAGGATTTTTATCCTCCGCCTTGTTGCTTGTTTGATGCTGTCAGCGCTCAGGAATTAGCCCTGCTGCTCTTCCTTCATCTTGGCAAAGCACTCGCTGCAGTATACGGGGCGATCAGTCTTGGGCTCGAAGGGAACCTTAGCTTCCTTGCCGCAAGCTGCGCAGGTTGCAGTGAAGAACTCTCTGGGGCCGTTACGCTGCTGCTTACGAGCATCACGGCAAGTCTTGCAGCGCTGGGGCTCGTTCTGGAAGCCGCGCTCTGCGTAGAACTCCTGCTCTCCTGCTGTGAATACGAACTCTGCTCCGCATTCCTTGCAAACTAATGTCTTGTCTTCGTACATGTGTGTTACCTCTCTTTTTCCGCTATGCGGTGGTTTATATTGCGAACAGGTTTATTCCTGCTGACGCCTTTTGTTAAGATACTGCTTAAGTTTGTTTCTTATGCGAACAACAGCATTGTCTACAGACTTAATATTTTTACCTAAAATATCCGATATTTCTTTAACGGTATAGCCTTCCAAATACAAGTCAAGAACAGATGCTTCAAAAGCAGACAGCAGGTCCAAAATAACTTGCTTTAATTCTACAGCCGACTCGTCTCCAATAACTTTTGATTCCGGATCGGAGACACCAAGGTTGAAATTGTCCTGAAGAACGTTAAAAACTTGAATAGCCCTGTCATACTCCAACGTCTCTCTGCGAACCACATCTATCAGGCGATTTTTGATGCATATAGATGCGTAAGCTTCAAAATTGTCCGAGCGACCGGGATCATATCCTCTTATGGCGCTAAGCAAAGCGATCATACCCTCTTGATACAGATCGTCAACGTCTCCGCCAACAAGAAAATACCTGCGAACATATTTTGTTACTAACCGTGAATATTGCTCAGCCGATAATTGTTCGTTAGAAAACTCTAAATTGTGCTTCATTATTTTCCTTACAATTATTCAGTGTACATATTAAACATAGATAGTATATACCACATATTTCTCAATTGTCAAGCTTTTACAAATTTATTTTTGATTTTTCCGATTATTTGTAGAAAAATCCATACTTTTTTGCACACTTTTGCTCTTTTATATCTTTACCCTGCCTTTGCCCGATGATATGATATAATCAATTAACCAAGCAACACGGGAGTAATATAAGATGACCATCAAAAACAAGATTATAAAAAACATCATATTACCTGTCATTATATTCAGCGGATCGTTCTGTCTCAGTCTGGTTTTCCAGAAGCACTTTGGCCTGACAGACCATATTACAACGGTATTTATATTTGCAGTGTTTATCATTTCACTGTTGACCGATGGGTATTTGTACGGGATCATTGCCGCACTTTTGTCTACAGTGGCAATAAATTACGCGTTTACCTTCCCCTATTTTGTCATTAACTTTACTATCCCTCAGAATATGTTCTCGGCGCTTATAATGCTCTTTATCGCCATTTTAACAAGCACACTTACCACAAAAATCAAACAGCAGGAAATATTAAAGTCCGAGAGCGAAAAAGAACGTATGCGTGCCAATCTGCTCCGCGCCGTATCACACGACCTGCGTACTCCGCTGACTACCATCTACGGCTCATCAAGCGCTCTGATAGACAATATGGATTCTTTTTCAAAAGGACAGCAGACAAAAATGCTCAACGGCATCAAAGAAGACTCCGACTGGCTTATTGGCATGGTAGAAAATCTGCTGTCTATTACAAGGATCGACAGCGGACAGGTGGATCTTATAAAATCTCCCACCGTATTGGAAG
>JAFYMQ010000117.1 GCA_017556565.1 Clostridia bacterium
CCGCTGAAACCCGAATGGGTTCCGGTAAAGGTTCTCCCGAATATTGGGTAGCAGTTGTCAAGCCCGGCCGCGTTATGTTCGAGATGGCTGGTGTTTCCGAGGAAGTAGCAAGAGAGGCTATGCGTCTGGCTGGCTACAAGCTCCCCGTAAAGACCAAGTTCATCAAGAAGGAAGAGATCGAGAAGGAAGGTGAGCAGGCATGATGAAGACCAAGGAACTCAGAGAGCTCAGCGTAGAGCAGCTCAACGAAAAGATTTTCGAGCTGAAGAAGGACCTGTTCAATCTCAGACTGGCTCACGCAACCAACCAGCTCGACAATCCCACCAAGATCGCTGATGTCAAGCGCGACATCGCAAGGATCAAGACCGTACTCCGTGAGCGCGAGCTTGCGGCTAAGGCCTAAGCGGTAAAGGAGGATATAACATGGAAAGAGCTTTCCGCAAAACAAGGGTAGGTATGGTCGTATCCGACAAGATGGACAAGACCATCGTAGTATCCATTGAAAACAGAGTTCAGCATCCTCTGTATAAGAAGATCGTTAAGTCAACATACAAGCTCAAAGCCCACGATGAGAACAACGAAGCCGGTGTCGGCGACAGAGTGCGCGTTATGGAAACCCGCCCCCTGTCCAAGGACAAGAGATGGCGTCTGGTTGAAATCGTGGAGAAAGCAAAGTAAGGAGGGTTTGCCGTGGTACAGCAGGAATCTCATCTTCGCGTAGCTGACAATACAGGCGCGAAAGAACTCAAATGCATCCGTGTTCTCGGCGGCTCCACCCGCAGATACGGCAACATCGGCGACGTTATCGTTGCTTCTGTCCGCAAGGCAGCTCCCGGCGGCCAGGTCAAGAAGGGCGACGTCGTACGTGCAGTTATCGTACGCAGCCGTAAGGGCATGAGAAGAGCTGATGGCTCCTATGTCCGTTTCGACGAGAATGCAGCAGTTATCATCAAGGACGACAAAACACCTAAGGGTACCCGTATCTTTGGACCGGTTGCCCGTGAGCTCCGTGAGAAGGATTACATGAAGATCCTCTCCCTGGCTCCCGAAGTTCTGTAAGGAGGGGCACTATGAACACACTCAACATCAAATCCGGAGATACTGTCATAGTCCTGTCCGGCAAGGATAAGGGCAAGCAGGGCAAGGTTATCAAGACCTTCCCCGCAAAGGGCACTGCCATCGTAGAAGGCATTGCTGTTACAGCTCATCACACCAAGCCCCGCAAGCAGGGTGAGACCGGCGGCATCGTAAGCAAAGAAGGCCCCATCCGCGTTTGCAAGCTGATGCGTGTTTGCCCCAAGTGCGGCAAGCCCACCAGAGCTGCTCACAAGATTGCTGACGGCAAGAAGACCACCGTCTGCAAGAAGTGCGGCGCAGAAATATAAGAGAAGGAGGAGACAATAAATGGCTAGCGAGTACACACCTCGTCTGAAGGTAAAATACGGCCAGGAGGTCGCCCCCGCTCTTATGAAGAAGTTCGAGTACAAGAGCGTGATGCAGATCCCCAAGCTGGATAAGATCACCATCAACGTCGGCTGCGGCGAAGCAAGAGACAACGCAAAGGTTCTTGACGCTGTTGTTGCTGACATCACCAAGATAACCGGTCAGAAGCCCGTTATCACCAAGGCTAAGAAGAGCGTTGCTAACTTCAAGCTCCGTGAGGGCATGAACATCGGCGTAAAGGTCACTCTTCGTGGCGCTCGTATGTGGGAGTTCCTGGACAGACTGTTCAGCGTAGCACTGCCCCGCGTACGTGACTTCCGTGGCATCAACCCCAACGGTTTTGACGGCAGAGGCAACTATGCTATGGGTATCAAGGAGCAGCTGATATTCCCCGAGATCGAGTACGATAAGATCGACAAGATCCGCGGTATGGATATCGTGTTCACCACCACCGCCGGCACCGATGAAGAAGCTCGTGAGCTGCTCACTCTTCTGGGCGCTCCGTTCGCTAAATAAGGGGGACTACAACAATGGCTAAGAAGTCTATGATTCTCAAGCAGCAGAAGGGAAGCAAGTTCTCCACCCGTGAGTACAACCGCTGCAAGATCTGCGGCCGCCCCCACGCTTATCTGCGTGACTTCGGCGTTTGCCGTATCTGCTTCCGCGAACTGGCACACAAGGGCCAGATCCCCGGTGTCAAGAAGGCATCCTGGTAAAAATGTGTTAATGTGCGGCATCGCCGCACTGTGAAAAGTGGGAAGAGCTGCCGCAAGTTATGCGTGTGCACAAGACTAATCCGAGTTTTCGGACCGGTCTTGTCCACCGCAGATAAGCGGCAAATACCAGCTGCTTCCTAACTTCAAGAAGGAGGAATTAAACGTGCAGATCACAGATCCCATCGCTGATATGCTTACACGTATCAGAAACGCTTGCTCCGCTCGTCATCCTCAGGTTAGTGTCCCTGCTTCCGGCATGAAGAAGGCTATCGCAAAGATCCTTCTCGAGGAAGGCTACATCAAGGACTACACCATCGAGGACGAGAACGTTCAGGGCAGCATCAAGATCACCCTCAAGTACAACGGCAGAGAGAGCGCTATTTCCGGTCTCCGCCGCGTCAGCAAGCCCGGCCTTCGCGTATATGCCGGCGCTGATGAGCTCCCCAAGGTTCTCCGTGGCCTGGGTATCGCTATCGTATCCACTTCCAAGGGCATCATGACCGACAAGAAGGCTCGCGAGCTGAACGTCGGCGGCGAAGTTCTTGCGTTTGTCTGGTAAGGGAGGATCTGAACTATGTCTAGAATAGGAAAGATGCCCATTACTGTTCCCGCCGGTGTTACCGTCGAGATCGCAGCAGGTAACTTTGTTACCGTTAAGGGCCCCAAGGGTGAGAACAAGATGCAGCTCCACCCCGATATGATCATCGCTCAGGAAGGCGCAGTTATCACTGTTTCCCGTCCCACCGATGAGAAAGAGCATCGCTCTCTGCATGGCCTGACCCGCACCCTGATCAGCAACATGGTCGTAGGTGTAAACGAAGGCTACAAGAAAGAGCTGGAGATCCAGGGCGTCGGCTACCGCTGCGCTAAGGAAGGCAAGAAGCTGACCCTCAACGTTGGCTACAGCAACCCTGTAGTTATCGAGGAGAAGAACGGCATCACCATCAAAGCTCCCGCTCCCAACAAGATCATCATCAGCGGCGTTGACAAGCAGGCTGTAGGCCAGTTTGCAGCAGAAGTCCGCGGCGTTCGTCCCCCCGAGCCTTACAAGGGCAAGGGAATCCGCTATGTCGGTGAAGTTGTCCGTCGTAAAGAGGGCAAGACCGGCGCTAAGAAGAAATAAGGGAGGTGCACTCACATGGTTAAGAAGTTTGATTCCAACGCAGCAAGACTTAAGAGACATAAGAGAGTGCGCGCCAAGATTTCCGGCACAGCCGAGTGCCCCCGTCTTTGCGTATTCCGCAGCTCTAAGAATATCTATGCTCAGGTTATCGATGATGTCGCAGGCGTAACCCTCTGCGCAGCAGGTTCCAACGAGAAGGACTTTGAAGTCTACGGCGGCAACTGCGATGCAGCAGCAAAGGTTGGCGCTGCAGTTGCAGAGCGCGCTCTTGCAAAGGGCATCGAGAACGTGGTCTTTGACCGCGGCGGCTACATCTATCACGGTCGTGTAAAGGCTCTTGCCGAGGCAGCCCGTGAAGCCGGACTGAAGTTTTAAGGGAGGACACAAACATGGCTAAATTGATCAATCCCGAAGCCCTCGAGCTGAGCGAAAAGGTCGTTGCCCTGAACCGCGTTTCCAAGACCGTTAAGGGCGGCCGTATCTTCAAGTTCTCTGCTCTCGTAGTAGTAGGCGACGGTAATGGCACAGTAGGTTACGGCCTTGGCAAGTCCTCCGAAGTACCCGATGCAATCCGCAAGGGTATGGAAGATGCAAGAAAGAATCTGAAGAAGATCTCCCTGAAGGGCACCACGATCCCCCACGAAGTCATCGGCGAGTTCGGCGCTGGCAAGGTTCTCCTTAAGCCCGCTGCACCCGGTACCGGTGTTATCGCAGGC
>JAFYMQ010000118.1 GCA_017556565.1 Clostridia bacterium
ATAACCAAATACTGTTGCGCCATTTTCACGCTCAGCCGCTTCACGCAAAATTTTTCTAAGACCACTGCCATAGAAAATATTGTCACCAAGCACCATTGCGCAACTATCGCCATCGATAAATTCTTCACCAATTAAAAATGCTTGTGCTAATCCATCTCTTGGTGTAAGCCCATGGGATGTTTTCGGTCAGGGTGTTGCCCTTAAAATGTCCGATTTGCTTGGTGTTGAAGTTATGATGGGGACAATAACAGGGCTGCGCTTGGTTTTTTTGTAGAGGAAGTCGCTGAGTTTGTCGCTGACTGCGTCTCTGACGGCTTTGATTCCCACGTCCTTGCGGCCCAGTGCAAAATTGAGTGCATCGCGGGTTACCTGCTCCATTTCGGCTATGAGGTCTTCGGCCTCTTTGACGAAGATGAAGCCGCGGGACACGATAAAGGGCTCGGTAAGTATTCTGCGCTCGTACATATCCACGGCGGCCGATGCCACGATAACACCGTCCTGACCGATAAGTCTGCGCTCGCGGAGCACCAATGTGCCCACGTCGCCTACACCGTAGCCGTCGACCAGCACTCTGCCCGAGGGTACAGATGCGCCCCAGCGGGCTTTGCCGCCGCCGATCTCAAGCACCTTGCCCAGATCGGTGAGGAAGATATTCTCCGAGTCCATACCGGTCTGCTGTGCCAGGGATGCGTTGCATTTGAGGTGTCTGTATTCGCCGTGTACGGGCATAAAGTAGCGGGGTTTGATAAGAGACAGCATCAGCTTGAGCTCTTCCTGGCAGGCGTGACCCGACACGTGGATGTCGGCAAGGCGCTCATAGACGACCTCGGCACCCTTGCGGATAAGCTCGTTGATCATCTGATAGACCGATTTTTCGTTGCCGGGGATGGGGCTGGCGGCGATAAGTATCTTGTCCGAGGGACCCACGTCCACCTGACGGTGGCTGGAATATGCCATGCGGTAGAGTGCGCTCATAGCCTCGCCCTGACTGCCTGTGGTGATGATGACCACCTTGTCGTCGGGGTATTTTTTGATCTGAGCCAGCTCTATCATGCGGTTTTTGTCGGGACGGATATAGCCCAGCTCGCTGCCGACCTTGAGGATATTTTCCATGCTCCTGCCCGATACGGCAACCTTGCGGTCGTGCTTGGCGGCGATCTCGATGATCTTCTGTATACGGTGGACGTTGGAGGCAAAGGACGCGACTATAATGCGCTTTTTGCAGTCCTTGAACTCGCGCTCAAACGAGTCGCTGACCCTGCGTTCGCTCATTGCCATGCCTGCTCTGTCGGCGTTGGTGGAGTCCATCATAAGCAGCTCGACGCCTTTTTTGCCCAGTTCGCCAAAACGCACAAGATCGATCATCTCACCGTCAACGGGTGTGGTGTCTATCTTGAAGTCGCCGGTGAATACCACCATGCCCACGGGGGTCTTGATGGCAAGGGCGCAGGAATCGGGAACAGAGTGGTTGACTCTGACAAACTCAACGGAGAAGCTGCCGAGCTTGACTGTGTCGCCGGCTTTGCGCACCTTGAACTTGACGTCCTTGAGGTTTTTGTGCTCCTGAAGGCGCAGGGATACCAGACCCTCGGTGAGGGCGGTGCAGTAAATGGGCACGTTGAAGTTACGCAGGAAATAAGGCAGACCGCCTATATGATCCTCGTGTGCGTGTGTGATAAAAACCGCTTTGACCTTGTCGGCGTTTTTCTGCAGATAGGTAGTGTCGGGAATGACCAGATCGACGCCCAGAAGCTCATCATCGGGGAAGGTCATACCGCAGTCGATAACGATGATCTCGTCATCATACTCAAGCACGGTCATATTCTTGCCGATCTCGCCTACGCCGCCCAGCGGGATGACGCGAAGCATCTTGCCGGGTCTGGCGGGCATGACCATATCCTCGTCCTCGATAATATATCTGTCAAGATCTTTGAGCTCACGGCTCTTTTTGGGCATGGTTTTTTTGGCAGCTGCACGGGATTTTTTGCGTGCGGGAGAGGATGGCTTGGCACTCTTGACGGACTCGGATTTTTCCGTTTTTGCCGTATCAGGCTTGGTCTTGGCGCCCTTGCGGACTTTACGCTTGGTCAGCAGATCTTTTTCTTTTTTGTCTTTTTTTGTTGTTTTTTCTGACATAAAATCTCCTTTTTTTGCGCGGCTCAAACAGCCGCCCGCAATTTCAATTGCGCGGGCGGTATCGGGTAGCTGTTTTGTTTTTATATATGCAGGCTTGAGCAGTCAAGCCCAAAGTTCTCATTAAATTGCACATAATCTATGCACTATCGGTGATTATAGCATATTTGCGGTATTTTTGCAAACTTTTTTCATTGTGCTTTTTCGCCCTTTTTCCAGTCTATCATACGGTGCAGGCAGTCAAGGGCGCGGCTTAAGCTGCCAACCCCGTCGCACAGACCCAGCCTGACGGCGTCGCTGCCGTAGACCACCGTGCCTATATCCCCCATCAGCTGACCTGTCTGCATCATGAGATTTTTCATACAGTCGGCGGTAATATGGGAGTTGGCGGTGACAAAATCCACTATCCGCTCCTGAATGCGCTCAAAATAGGACACCGTCTGAGGCACGCCCAGCACAGTGCCGCTGAGCCGCACGGGATGGAGGGTCATGGACGCGGTTGGGGCTATAAAGCATCTTTTTGCCGCAACTGCCAAGGGCACTCCTATCGAGTGCCCTCCGCCCAGAACGAGGGACACGGTAGGCTTGCTCATACCCGCAATAAGCTCGGCTATGGCAAGTCCTGCCTCTATATCTCCCCCGACAGTATTGATCAAAATAAGCAGTCCGTCTATATCGCCGCTCTCCTCTATAGCGGCAAGATCGGGCAAAAGATGCTCGTACTTGGTAGTCTTGGTCTGCGACGAAAGCTCATAGTGCCCCTCTATCTGCCCGATGATGGTCAGGCAATGGATATTGTGGCCTCGGCTTTGAGCAGAGGTGGTTATTTTTTCTTCTTTCATAGGGGTAGTTTACCCCTGTGTGTCAGATTTTAGTCAGCTTGCTCAGGATTTTATCGAGAGATGCCTGACTGTCGCCGTTGTTTTTGACGATCATATCGCAGCGGTCAAAATAATATTTGATATCCGGCTGTGCGCTCAGGCGCAGTGCGGCGGCATCGGCGCTGATGCAGTCGCGGGTGCAGATGCGCTCATGGATAAGCTTCTCGGGTGCAACAACGCCCAGCGTGACCGTGCACATTCTGTCTATGCCGCTCTCAAAGAGCAGAGGCACGTCCAAAACGGCACCGCCGTTTGCGTATGCAAACTCCCGTGCCGCTGCGGCGACCTGCGGATGGGTGATGCTCTCCAGCAGAGCTTTTTTGGATTTGTCGCGGAATACTATGCCGCCCAGAACCCTGCGGTCAACCTTGCCGCCTGCATCGGCTTCGGGAAATGCCGCCAGTATAGCGCGTGTCATCTCGCCGTTACTGTCAAGCATCTTTTTGTACTCCATATCCGAGTCAAAAACGGGCAGATTGAGCCTTTCGCCTATGCAGGCGGACAGATAGCTCTTGCCGCTGCCCGAACGGCCGGTAACACCGATGATGGGGTAAGACGTGCATCTTACGGCATCAAAGCTTGCCGCACGCATCAGGCGGTTGACGGTGGCAGCGCCCATACCGACTCTGCGGGGGCACTGGACGTATATCTTGTCGCCGCCGTCGGACAGACGGAGTGCATCAAATATTCTGCGTGCGTGCATTGCGTGATCCCAGCTGCTGCCGATATTGACCACTCTGAAGCCTGCCACCTCAAAGTCTGCGGCATATTCATCAAAGCATATTACCGACGCAGCAGGCTGCGCTATTGCAGTTTTTGCCGTATCGTCGGGCGCGCCGCAAAGCAGGGTCACGGGAGAATCGGGAGCGTAGTGGCGGTATTTCATGCCCGGGGAGCGGGCTGCTTCGCCTTCTTTGAGGCCGCCCTCTACAGCAGGGTCGGTGCAGGCATCGCCCAAAACCTCGGCTATCATTTCTTCGGTCACGGCGCCGGGACGCAGGACACGGGGCACGTCCCCGGTCATATCCACAACGGTGGATTCAACGCCCACCTGACATGCGCCGCCGTCCAGTATGGCATCTATTCTGCCCTGCATATCCTCCACAACGTGGGAAGCAAGCGTGGGCGAGGGTTTGCCAGACAGATTGGCAGAAGGGGCGGCAAGGGGTACGCCCGCAAGCTCGATGACCCGTCTGGCAACCGGATGCTCGGGAAAACGCACGCCTACCGTGTCAAGGCCGCAGCTGACTTCATGTGGGATCTTGTCGGTCTTTTTCATGACCATGGTCAGAGGCCCGGGCCAGAACTCCTGCGCAAGACGCAGAGCCTGTTCGGGCACATAGTCCCACAGATCATAGAGTGCCGAAATATCGGATATATGGACGATCAGCGGATTGTCCTGAGGACGGCCTTTTGCCTCAAAGATCTTTTTGACCGCCTGACCGTTGTATGCATCGGCAGCGAGACCGTAGACGGTCTCGGTAGGTATGGCACACAGACCGCCCGATGCAAGCACCTGCGCAGCAGTCTGTATATCCTTGTCGTTTGTTCCGCTTAACAGCAGCGTGTTCATTTGTTACCCTCCCTGATAAGAGCCTCAATAAGCTCGTCAAGGTCTCCGTTCATCATCTGTTCTATCTTGTGCAAAGTCAGACCGATGCGGTGGTCGGTAACTCTGCCCTGAGGGAAATTATAGGTGCGTATTCTGCCCGATCGGTCGCCCGAGCCAACCTGCTCGCGGCGCTCGCCCGCACGCTCTGCCTCGGCTTTTTCTTTTTCGGCCTCCAGCAGACGGGAGCGGAGGACTTTCATGGCTTTGTCCTTGTTTTTGTGCTGGGAGCGTTCGTCCTGACACTCGACCACCACGCCCGTGGGGATATGGGTGATTCTTATGGCGCTCTCGGTCTTGTTGACGTGCTGACCGCCTGCACCTCCCGAACGGAATGTATCTATCATCAAATCCCCGGGGTTGATCTCAAGCTCGACCTCGGTAGCCTCGGGGAGCACCGCTACCGTGACGGCAGAGGTATGGATTCTGCCCGAACTCTCGGTCTCGGGTACTCGCTGAACTCTGTGGATGCCGCTCTCATACTTGAAACGGGCAAAAGCACCGTCGCCCTCGACCAGAAAAGTCAGCTCTCTGTAGCCGCCAAGCTCGGTCTCGTTAACGTTCATAATTTCTACGCCAAAGCCTTTTTTCTCGGCGTACATGGAGTACATTCTGAAAAGATCGGCAGCAAACAGAGCCGCCTCGCCGCCGCCGACACCGCTGCGGATCTCAACGATAACGCTCTTTTGTCCGTCGGGGTCTTTGGGATTGAGGGCTTCATCGAGGGCGGCTTTTGCATCCTCGAAGTCCTGCTCCGCCTGAGCAAGTTCTTCCTCAGCAAGCTCGCGCAGCTCTTTGTCCGCCATAAGCTCTTTTGCCGCGGCTATTCTCTCGCCGGCATCGCGCAGCTTTGCATCGGCGCTTGTCACAGGCTCAAGCGAGCGCTTTTCACGCATCAGAGCGGCATAGGCTGACGGGTCGGAGTAGACCTCGGGCGATGCCAGAAGGCTTTCTATCTCGGAAGCGCGGGCTATTATTTTTTCAAGTTTTTCCTGCATATTCTGCACCTCTTACATTGCTCTGTGCGTATACTGTGGCAAAGAACTTTAGGGGGTTTTTTATGATTTGTTCGTTCTTTTTGGGCGCAAATACGCCCGAGGGATTTTATTCGCTGTTTGGTGAACTGAAGGGCTTTGACCTGCACGTTATAAAGGGCAGCTGCGGCAGCGGCAAGTCTACCTTGCTCAAAACCGTTATTGACAAAACCCGCTGTGGCGGGATATGCGAGCGGATACTGTGCGCATCCGACACAAGCTCACTTGACGGGGCGGTTTTTCACCCGATCAATGCCGCCGCAGTGGACGGCACCGCGCCGCATACCGCGGAAACATCCAATATGGGCAGGTACATAGTAATGCCCTCCCCTGCATCGGGTATAGAAAACCATCGTGGCGAGATAGCCGCGCTGAAAGAGGCCAAAAGCGGGGCGTTCACAAGAGCATACGCCTGCCTCAAGGGGGCTGCCTATGCACGAAGCAGCGCAAGGGCGCTTGTTAAGTTTGATTCAGGCAAGCTTGCGCGGCGTGCAGACGGGATACTGGAGCGGGAAGCCAGGCCGGGATCGGATATGGGCAGGCTGCACCGCAGATTTATAGATGCTTTCACACCTGACGGGTTTGTGACCCTGCGTGACACGGTGGACGCTCTGGCAAACAGGATATACGTCATAGAAGACAATCTGTCTCAGGCGTCTCCCCTGCTCCACGCGCTGCAAAAGGGACTGCTCGAGCGCGGATATGACGTATACGGCTGTCTTGATCCCATGGCGCCCGAAAACACCCGACATATTCTGGTACCCCAGCTGCGGCTGGCATTTGTGACCAGCGATGGGCTGAGCCGGTTTGAGGGTGACGTGTACAGACGGCTGCATATGACCGCGTACACCGATCAGGCGTCCCTGAAAAGCTGCAGAGCCAAGATCAGGCTGTTTGACAAGCTGCAGACTGCGCTGCTTGAGCAGGCATATGTGGAGCTGAAAACAGCACGGCTCTCTCATATTGAGCTGGAAAAGCTCCATCTGCCCTATCTTGACATACCTGCGCTGAAAAAACTGAACGAAAATATATCTCTGTAGCTTATTCCAGACCGAAGAGCAGCGCATTATAGCTGGGGAAGGGCCAGCTCTTTTCGTCCACGCAGCTTTCAAGCTTGTCGGCATACTTGCGCATCTCTGCCATGACGGGCAGCACCTTGTCGCGGTATGCGGTGGCTTTTGTGATATTGTCGGGAGCTTTCTGTGCGTTTTCCAGCGCTTTGCTCAGCTTCTGGCTTGCGCTGCGCAGGCCTGCGGTGGCGGCAGACACGTCTTTGAGGATAGCCGAAGGCGCCGAAATATCCAGCGCAATAGCTGTGCCGCGCATATCGACTATAGACTTGGCAAGGAATGCTGCAAACGAAATAACAGCGGGCAAAATCTGACGGTTGCACATCTCAAGCATGGTCTCTGCCTCTATCTTGCAGTGCTTGATGTAGCTCTCCAGACGGATCTCGTAACGTGCCTCAAGCTCCTTGCGGCTGTAGATGCCGTATTTTTCAAACAGTTCGATTGCAGAGGGTCTGATAAGCTCGGCTGCAGCGGTAACCGCATCGGGGATATCCTGCAGGCCGCGCTCTTTGGCCTCTTTGCGCCACTCGTCAGAGTAGTTGTTGCCATTGAATATTATGCGCTTGTGGTCACGCATAACATCGGAGATGATAGCGTTGGTCTCCAGGAAGATATCCTCGGCCTTTTCCAGACGGTCGGCGATCTTGCTGAGGGTCTCGGCTACTATTGTATTGATGACCGTGTTGCACTCTGCGATAGAGGAGCTTGCGCCCTGCATACGGAACTCAAACTTCTTGCCTGTAAATGCAAAGGGCGATGTGCGGTTACGGTCGGAAACGTCTTTGGGCAGATTGGGCATGGTGGTAACGCCCAGCTGCATATTGCCGCCTTCACGGATGTTGGATGCGCCGCCGGTTGCGATCTCGCAGAGCACGTCGGTCAGCATATCGCCCAGGAAGATGGACATAATGCAGGGAGGTGCTTCGTGACCGCCCAGACGGCAATCGTTGCTGGGGGATGCGACAGACACGCGCAGAAGACCTGCGTACTCGTCAACAGCCCATATGACCGCAGCCAGCAGCAGCAGGAAGCGTGCGTTGGTAGCAGGGGTCTTGCCCTGATCCAGCAGGCTCTTGGTGCCGTCTGCATTGACGGCATTGATAGACCAGTTGTTGTGCTTGCCGCTGCCGTTTACGCCCTCGAAGGGTTTTTCGTGGAGCAGGCAGATCATATCGCGGCGAAGTGCGACTTTTTTGAGGGTCTCCATGACCAGCTGATTCTGGTCGCAGGCGATATTGGCAGAGCTGTAGACATTGGCAAGCTCGTGCTGTGCGGGTGCAGCTTCGTTGTGCTCGGTCTTGGCAGGTACGCCCAGACGCCACAGCTCGTTGTCCACCTCACGCATAAATGCCATGACGCGGTCTTTGATATTGCCGTAGTAATGGTCATCAAGCTCCTGACCCTTGGCAGGGCGGGCACCAAACAGGGTTCTGCCGCAGGTGATCAAATCAAGGCGCTTGGAGGCGAGCTTTTTGTCAATAAGAAAATATTCCTGCTCTGCGCCTGCCATAGCGATGACTCGCTTGGTGTCGTTGTCACCAAAAGCGCGGACTATACGCATAGCCTGTGCGTTGATGACCTCCATGGAGCGGAGCAAGGGGGTTTTCATATCCAGCGCTTCACCTGTAAAGGAGCTGAAGCAGGTGGGGATATACAAAGTCTCGTCCTTGACGAATGCAGGCGAGGTGCAATCCCAGATGGTATAGCCTCTTGCCTCAAAGGTAGCACGCAGACCGCCCGAGGGGAAGCTGGAAGCATCCGACTCGCCGCGAACCAGCTCTTTGCCGGAAAAGCTCATAATAATGCTGCCGTCGGGCAGAGGATTGATAAAGGAGTCGTGCTTTTCTGCGGTAAAGCCGGTCATAGGCTGGAACCAATGGGTGTAGTGGGTAGCACCCTGATCCAGCGCCCAGCGCTTGAGGCCGTTGGCGACGATATCAGCAAGTGCAGGGTCTAAAGGCTTGCCGTTGTCGATGGTCTTTTTGAGCTGCTTGTAGGTCTCACCGGGCAGATACTTGCGCATCGCGGTCTCGTTGAACACCGCAGAGGCATAAGAAGTCATAAGTCTGTCTGCTATTTCGTTCATATCAAAAGCTCCTTTTGTGAGGATACGTTATTTTTATCCAAATGATACCATATCCCGCGCAATTTTACAAGCATATTGAAGAAAATGGTTTGATAACCAAAAATGATGTCAAAATATCGGTTATTTTGACATCATTTTGTGCTCATTGTTCAGTTTTTGACTCAATCAACGTCTCTCTCGACGACTTCCAGACGCTCGGACAGCTGCTCGGGGTTCTCCAGGATCTTTCTGAACAGACGCATTGCACGTGCATGATACAGACCGTCGCATATACGCTCGTCACAGACAGCCTTGAGCTCCAGCATCTTGGCGCCCTTGACCTCAAGGGTCTTTTTGTCAACGATGGGCATATACTGCTCTTTGCCGATGCAGACGAACATACCGATAGTACCGAAATCGTAGATGTGGTGATAGATGCCGCGGATGCCGATACTCTTGAGGTAGGTGACAAAAATGCTGCTGTGGAAGGGCAGCGAATCAAGCAGAGACTGAGGCAGCGCACTGATGGTATCCAGCCACTTGAGAATGCCGACAACCACTCTGAGGACACCGACAGGCAAGCGCATAAGGGTCTCCATCAGCTTGTCTGTGGAGTTGGAGGAGTCAGCTTCTTTGTTCTTCCAGATCTCTTTCTGGAACTTTTCCTGCACCTCAAGGGCGGTCTCGTGACCGGTGAAGGCAACCTTTACCGCGGTGCTGCCGCCGTCGTCACGCATGGCTTTTTTGATAGCCATTGCGATCTTGATATCGTTGTTTGCAAAAATTCTGCCCTTCATGACAAAACGGTTAAGTGCGGGCATTTTTGCATACAGACGGACAAGGGCGGCATTGACCACGTCAAGATAAGACAGCTTGACGCCGGTTTCTTCCTCGATCTTTTTTATGTATGCATCAATAGGTGCGCATTCCACATAATCGGTAAAATAAACCTGCGCGTCAGAGCGCCTGGTCATAACATGGCAAAGCAGACTGTCATAGGGACTGAGTGTTGTGAGTAAGCGTGCGCCTTTTCTCTTGCGAAACATAGTTGTCTCCCCTTTTTATTTTTTCCTTACATAAGAAAGTATCGTCCTGACAGGATCGGTTTTAAGTTTGTTTTTAAGCTGGAACATAGATATCTGCTGCTTGAGGCGGGCATTTTCCCGCTCGGTCCCGGCGGCAAGTTCGCGGCTCTGCTCAAGCTGCTTTGCAAGCTCACGGTTGGCACTCTCCAGCGCGGCAACGCTCTTACCTGACTGAGACACGGATTTTTCATACTCGGCTCTGAGTTCTTTGCACTCGTCTGTCACGGCAGCCAGCGCAGTTTTGAGAGCATCCGTATCGGCACTCCGCCGCTCAAGCTCTGCCTCCAGCGCCATTCTCTGCTCCTCGCTCTTTTGCAGGGCATCGCTCAGCTCATCTTTTTGGGATATGAGGGCAGCTTTTTGCAGTGAAAGCTCCTCGCACTGATTTTTGAACTGATTCAGAGCAGTTTCAAGCTCGGTTTTGTCCCGCTCCAGTCTCTCTGCATCAGCCTGACAAGCACCCAACTCGCTGTTGTGCTCACTTTTCTGCTGCTCGAGATATGAGATAACCTGACGTTTGCGGAAGCCGAACAAACCTGTTTTGAAGCCATTATCCATATATGCCAGCTCCTTTCCTGAACCGAATACTACATTATAATATCACAAGCATGCGTTTTAGTCAACAAAACTGACACATGTGTTGCAGCATCCGTATTGAATATCGGTATTTTGTCTGCTAAAATTATGTTCATACCACAATTCAACACATTCCGTCAATTATGTTGTTCATTCCTGCGTTTTTGTACAGTAGAATAATGACGAAAACAAAAAACGGAGGAAAAAATTATGAACACAGACAAAATCTACGCAGAATCCATCGCAAAAGAATACGCACCCAAAGACAACTCCAAGGTTGTCGCGCTCCGCAAGCTGGACAGCAAAGCAAAGCTCCCTGCCACAGTCTTTACCTATTCGATCGGTATCGTATCTGCTCTTATATTCGGCACAGGAATGTGTCTTGCGATGCAGACAATAGGCTCGACCACCGCACATCTTGTGTTGGGAATAATCCTCGGCATCATCGGCATATTCGGCTGCGGCATCAATTATCCCATATATATAAAGATGTTGGAAAAAGGCAAGCAAAAATACGCCTATGATATCATAGAACTGGCAAAAAAGATCAGCGGAGAAAAATAACAAGCATCAGGAGGACAGCTCGTGAATAAAAACGAGAGCAAATATGCCAATACCGCAATCAGGATGAACAAGGCTATGCTCACGCTTTTGGAGAATAAAGATTTCGCCTACATTACCGTCAGCGAGATCTGCAAAGCTGCAGGCGTGAATCGCTCTACATTCTATCTGCACTACCAAAACACCTCCGAGCTGCTATCCGAAACAGTAAGATATATCCTCAACAAGCACCTGTCATATTATGACACCAACACAGCCAGCATCTCTCTGCGCTTAAGCAACTGCAGCAACCGGGAACTCATGTTTATAACCGCCGAGTATCTGTCGCCTTATCTCACTTTTGTCAAAGATAATCAGAGAATATTCAAAACATCGGTCAAGCAGTTCGATGCAATGGGTTTTGATGAAACCTATGAAAAAATGTTCAGGCATATTTTCAGCCCGATCCTCACCCGATTCCGCATTCCCGAAAAACAGCACGCTTACATCATGAAGTTCTATCTCAGCGGGATTTTTGCCGTGGTGATGGAGTGGCTGAGCAACGATTGCCGAGACAGCACCGATGATATCACAAAAATCATCATCGACTGCATTCTCGGAGACCGTTCAACCGTCAACAATTGAAGTATCAAAAAACAGCCTGCGATGCAGGCTGTTTTTTAACATTATTGCCGTATTCTTACTTGGCGCCGAAGTTTTCGGGCAGCTCAAGAATAGCTGCCGACAGCATCTTGGCACGCTTGGTGATGGATTCCAGATTGACAAACTCCTCGGGAGAGTGGGCTCTGCCGCCGGAGGGGCCTACGCTGCACACGCTGGGTGCGCCCGCCATGGTGGTGTAGGATGCATCCGAGCCGCTGGACTTGAGTTTGGGCTCCAGTGCGCCGAAGCCGTATTTTTCGGAAACAAAGCTGATATGGGCAGCCAGCGCATAGTTGTCCTCTGTTGCGTCCATGGGCAGACGCTCACCTACTATCTCAAACCGGGACTCGGTGCCGGGGATATAGGACTTGGCAACAATGCCCTCCACGTGGTCACGGATGATCTGACGCTGCTCAAGCTTCCAGTAGCGGTTATAGAGAGTGAACATAGTCTCGCCGGGGACGGTATTGGGGGACGTGCCGCCGTTTATCATGCCGCAGTTATAGGTGATCTGAGCCTGATCGGAGGGTGCTTCGATAGCAAGGATCTTGTG
>JAFYMQ010000119.1 GCA_017556565.1 Clostridia bacterium
ATAGGCTATGCCAGTCTGTCGCCCTACCGCAATATGGAAGCCTACTCGGGCACGGTGGAACTGTCTGTCTACGTTCACCGCGACCGTCGGGGAAAAGGCGTGGGCGAAAAACTGTGCAGGCACATTATAGATATGGCAAGGTTTGACAAGACCACCGTCACCGTCGTGTCGGTCATCACAAGTGACAATCAAACGAGCATCGCTCTGCACGAAAAACTTGGTTTTGAGTTCTGCGGCGAGCTGAAAAACGTAGGTGTAAAAAACGGAAAACTGCTGAGCATCAAAAATTATCAGCTTATGGTGTAATGCGCCGTTTGGCGGTGAATGAATATAGAAAATCCCGAAAAAGTTTGCCAAAAACTGTAAGATAGCTTCAAAAAAGTTGTGTATATAAGTGAAAGGACAAAATAATAAGGAGGTGAAGGCGATGGATGACGCCAAGATAGTACAGTTATACTGGGACCGCAATCAGCTGGCTATACCCGTCACCGCCGACAAATACGGCAGCTACTGCGCAAGCATCGCAAGAAATATTCTGGGCAGCCGCGAGGACGCAGAGGAATGTGTCAACGACACATGGCTTCAGGCGTGGAACTCCATGCCTCCGCACAGACCTGCGCTTTTGTCTGCATTCCTGGGCAAGATAGTACGCAATCTGTCCTTTAACCGTCATAAGCACAACACCGCGGCAAAGCGGGGCGGAGGTGAGGTGTCCGCCGTACTTGACGAGCTGTCACAGCTGGTATCGGGCAAAGACGACGTGCACCAGCAGTTGGAGCATAAGGAGATCACGAGGGCGGTGAACGCCTTTTTGCTGACCCTGCCGCAGGACAAGAGAGGTATATTCATCAGGCGGTACTGGCATACGGACAGCATCTCCGCCATCGCCTCACGGTATAATATGAAAGAGAACGCCGTATCCGTTACCCTCAACCGACTGCGCAAAAAGCTGGGTGACTATCTCAAAGAAAGGGGGCTGTATCTGTGACCGCCGATAAACTGTACGAGCTTCTGGGCGATATTGACCAGACTCTGATCAACGAATGTGATACACGCCCCCGACCCAAAGCAAAACCCGACCCCGCACGACAGAAGTGGTATGCCGCCGTGGCTTGTCTGTGCATCGCAGTATGTATCGCGCTTCCGCTGATGCTGCACAAGCCCGACTCTCCCCACCCGTCCGATCAGACGGATGATCAGTCTAACGTCGGTAACAGTGGCAGCACCCAGCCGCCGCATATCTCGCTGGGCGGCGTGGCATACTACAGCTCTTCCCACATTCCTACCTCCCGTGAACTGCCCGAGGGCTATGAGCTTACAGAAGAAGCGAGTTTTATAGGTTACTCTCAAAGCTCTCCCTGTTATGTAAACCCCGACCGTCCCGAGTGGATATATGTGTACTCTGAGATTCGAAATGCCTATGTGTGCTACGTTGACCAGCGCCTGCGCGGCAGCGACATTATCTGTTATAACGGCGAATACTATATCGCGCTGCGGAAGGCACACTACAGCAGCAGCGCGCCCGTTGTGACAAAAGAATACTACATCAAGATGGAAAACAAATACGGCAGGTATATCGACGGGTATATTCCCGACGGATTTGAGCTTGCAGGTGAGGCGGTATTCACAGGCAAGGACACCGTACCCACGGGCGCTCTTGCAAGCAACGACAGAGCCGGAGAGGTATATTACTCCACCAATGACCCCGACGTGCTGCTGATGGAGGGCGAAAAGAGACTGCCTGCGAGATATTATGTATACATCCGCTACGACTGCCCCTTTGCCCCATGACCCGGTACACAAAAGAGCAACAAAGTCAGATATATCTCAAAACTCCGCAGACTTGCCATCTGCGGAGTTTTTCGGTGTATTCTCACATCGTTAAAGCTCCAAGAGTTTGTCCGTTTTCGCTTGACAAAACGGGGAATATTGGATAAACTAAAGATTGGTGCAATATTGACATTCGTATAATATACTTTGAGGTGAAATATATGAAAAATCTCGACAAAACAATGGATAAAATCGTGGCTCTGTGCAAAAACCGCGGCTTTGTCTACGCAGGCAGCGAAATCTACGGCGGCCTTGCAAACTCCTGGGACTACGGCCCTCTCGGCGTTGAGTTCAAGAACAACGTCAAGCGCGCATGGCTCAAGAAGTTTGTCCAGCAGTCTGTCTACAACGTAGGTCTCGACTCGGCTATTCTGATGAATCCCCAGACCTGGGTTGCTTCCGGTCACGTTGTTAACTTCAACGATCCCCTCATCGACTGCAAGAGCTGCAAGATGCGTCACCGCGCAGACAAGCTCATCGAAGAGTACAATGCCGAAAACGGCATCAACATGGTTGTTGAGGCTCTGACCAACGAGCAGATGAGCGAGTACATCCGCGAAAAGGGCATCCCCTGCCCCGGCTGCGGCAAGAGCGAGTTTACCGACATCCGCAAGTTCAACATGATGTTCAAGACCCATCAGGGTGTTACCGAGGACAGCGGCACCGAGCTGTATCTGCGTCCCGAGACCGCTCAGGGCATTTTCGTCAACTTCAAGAACATTCAGCGTACCACCCGCCGCAAGGTTCCCTTCGGCGTTGCACAGATCGGTAAGTCTTTCCGCAACGAGATCACTCCCGGTAACTTTACCTTCCGTACCCGTGAGTTTGAGCAGATGGAGCTGGAGTTCTTCTGCAAGCCCGGTACCGACCTTGAGTGGTTCAAGTACTGGAAGGATTACTGCCACAAGTGGCTGCTGGATCTGGGTATGACTCCCGAAAATCTCCGTCTGCGCGATCACGAGCAGGAAGAGCTGAGCCACTACAGCAATGCTACCACCGACTTTGAGTTCCTGTTCCCCTTCGGCTGGGGCGAGCTGTGGGGTATTGCCGACCGTACCGACTTTGACCTGAAGGCTCACCAGAACGAGTCCGGTCAGGATATGACATACTTCGATCAGGAAGCAAACGAGCACTACATCCCCTA
>JAFYMQ010000120.1 GCA_017556565.1 Clostridia bacterium
CGACGAGGTTATCTGAATAGAGCCGAGAGTTATGCCGTCTGACACGATATCCGAGCCTGCTTTGGTCTCGATAGCAGCGCCGTCAAGCCTGAGACCCATTCTGTCCGACTGGTTTGACACCGCATAAGTCTCGCTCAGCAGAGTGCTGATGCCCTTTTCGGTAAAATAATCTTCCTGAGGGCCAAGCACCACGCGAACGGTGACGTTCTGGCTGTATACGGGCACCTTGCGGTGTCTGTCCATAATAGATGAGTGATGCTCGTCGGGCACAGTAAGCACGTCGTCGCGCTTGAGCACTCTGCCCTCAATACCGCCTAATTGGACTTTGAGGTTTGTGGAGCGGCTGCCCATTACGCTGGGCACCTGAAAACCGCCCTGCACCGCCAGATATCCTCTGCAGCCCGACTTTGCAAATCCCATGGTCAAAGTCTGACCCTGCTGTACCCAGAAGGGCTTGTAAGGCTCAACCGGGCGGTTGCCTATGGTGGTGCCCATATCGGCACCGGTAACGGCGCAGATACAGTCATCGTCAAACAGTATGCTGGGGCCCATCATGGTAGCTTCCAATACCGCTTCGCCGTGCTTGTTGCCCACAAGCCAGTTGGCAGCCTCGTAAGCTTCCTGATCCATAGCACCCGATGTGCCTATGCCATAGGCGGTATAGCCGAATCTGCCGCCGTCCTGAATGGTGGTAAAAGGTCCGGGAGTAATTACGTGCAGCTTCATTTTGCCACCGCCTTTTCGTATTCGTCGCGGCTTATGGGGACGAATCTTATATACTGTCCCGCGCGGCAGAGTATGGGCTCATCTTTGAGAGGATCGTAGAACTTGAGGGGAGTATAGCCCAGTATTCTCCAGCCGCCGGGGCTGGCTACGGGATACACGCCGGTCTGACTTCCGCCGATGCCCACGCTTCCGGGCTCGATACGGGTACGGGGCGTGCTGAGACGGGGCGCGCATATTCTGGGATCAAGTCCGCCCAGATAGACAAACCCGGGCAAAAATCCCATCATGTATATCTTGTAGTCTGTGCCCGAGTGGATAGCTATGATCTCCTCGCGGCTCAGACCGGTGAGTGTGGTCATATCCTCCATATCAGGGCCGTCGTAGCAGCAGGGGACCTCTATTATCTGCTTTTGGGCAGTATCATCAGAGTGACTCTCAAAAGTGCACTTGCTGAGAATATTTGTCAGCCGCTTGTACGAGATGCGGCAGGGGTCATAGGTGACCATCAGCGAGCGGAAGGTAGGCAAAACCTCCCTGACGCCGCGTATTCTGCGGGCTGTTATCCATTGTGCCAGTGCGTGGACTTTGTTGTTTATTTCTTCGTCTATTTCCCGACCGAACTCTGCAACCAGCGCACAGTCTCCCGCGGGATAGAATATGATGTCTTTCAAAGGATGCCCCTCCTTTACGCTTATCCCTTAAATTATAATGTATAACAAAACATTAGTCAATCGCTTAAGTTGTGTGCTTGACTTATTTTGCAAAAAGGGTATAATATTATAGGTAAAAAATAATCTTAGGAGATGAAATATATGTCTGATTCCTGCAATCACGATTGCTCCAGCTGCGGCTCCAACTGCGCCGACAGAAAGACCGAACAGGTCGATTTCAGAGCAAAACTCAACGAGTTTTCCAAGGTTAACAAGGTTATTGCCGTAGTATCCGGCAAGGGCGGCGTTGGCAAGAGTATGGTCACATCCCTGCTGAGCGTTATGTCCGACAGAGCAGGCTACAAGACCGCTGTTTTGGACGCTGATATCACCGGCCCTTCCATTCCCCGCGCATTCGGTCTGCGTGAAAAAGCAATGGGCAATGACCGCGGTATTTTCCCCGTCACCACCAAGACCGGCATCGAGGTCATGAGCATCAACCTGCTGCTTGAGAACGATACCGATCCCGTTGTTTGGTGCGGCCCCGTTATCGGCGGCACAGTCAAGCAGTTCTGGACCGATGTTATCTGGGGTAATATCGACAATATGTTTATCGATATGCCTCCCGGAACAGGTGACGTGCCCCTGACCGTCTTCCAGTCTCTGCCCATCGACGGCATCGTTGTTGTTGCAACACCTCAGGATATGGTCGGTATGATCGTTGAAAAGGCGGTCAACATGGCCAAGATGATGAATATCCCCGTACTGGCTCTTGTCGAGAACATGAGCTACTTCAAGTGCCCCGACTGCGGCAAAGAGCACCGCATCTTTGGTGACAGCCACATCGAGGAGCTGGCTCAGAAGCACGGCATCGAGGTCGTATGCCGCCTGCCCATCAACCCCGCGCTGGCAGCTGCCGTTGACAGCGGTATGGTAGAGGCAGTGGGCGAAGACGGTCTTGAGCCTATTATGAAACTGCTGGAAAAATAAATCCCGTCAATACCAATACGCTCCGCAGGAAAGCGGAGCGTATTGAATATAGTGGAGGAGAGGGGGAACAAGCTTGGCTGGAGCGCAGAGTGATTTTTCTCAGGGCTCGGTAAAAAAGCTCATATTGTCTCAGGCGCTGCCGCTGACCGTGGCTCAGACCGTGCAGCTGCTCTATAATATAGTCGACCGCATATACATAGGCCATCTCGAGGGGATAGGCGACCTTGCCCTGACCGGACTGGGCATCACCTTTCCCGTTATTGTCATCATAGCCGCGTTCACCGCACTGTTCGGTACGGGCGGCTCTACACTGTTTGCCATAGCCAGAGGCAAGGGCGACCGTGAAGAAGCCGAAAACGTCATGGGCAACGTATTTGCGCTGCTGATGGCATCGGCGGTGGTACTGTTCTTTGTCTGTTACTTCTTCCGCAGAGATATACTGTTCCTGTTCGGCGCAAGCGAGGCGTCATTTGTATATGCCGATCAGTATCTCAGGATATATCTGTTCGGTACGGCGTTTTCCATGCTGTCCACAGGCCTCAACGGATACGTAAACGCACAGGGCTTTCCCAAGATCGGTATGCTGACCACCGTGCTGGGCGCTGCCATGAACGTAGTGCTTGACCCAATATTCATATTTGCCTTTGATATGGGTGTCCGCGGCGCCGCGCTGGCTACCGTGATCAGTCAGGCGGTTTCGGCGATGTGGGTGCTGCGTTTTCTCACCGGCAAAAAAGCCATCATCACCCTCAGACGCAGAAGTATGCGTATCTCGGCAGGCAGGCTCAAAAATATCCTCAGCCTTGGTTTCCCCGGCTTTGTTATGCAGGGCACGAACAGTCTTGTGTCCATTGCCTGCAATACCCAGCTTCAGCTGTACGGCGGCGACGATTACGTTGCAATTATGACCGTTACCAATTCCATCCGCGAGATGCTCTTTGTGCCCTCTATGGGTATTACCCGCGGCGCGCAGCCCATACTTGGCTATAATTACGGCGCCAAAAAGTTCGAGCGGGTAAAAGAAGGCATACGTTTTGCCACCGTGGTCGACGTTGTGTACCTGCTGGTTGCATGGATAACCGTCATGCTCATCCCCAGAGCGTTGATGGGACTGTTTACCGACAATCAGCTGGTGGTCGAGCAGGGCGCAAGAATGCTCAATATCTACTTCTTCGGCTTTGTGTTCATGGCGCTGCAGGCAGCGGGACAGACCACCTTTCAGGCGCTGGGCAAAGCCAGGCAGGCGATATTCTTCTCCCTGCTGCGCAAAGCTATCATAGTAGTGCCCCTGACCTTTATCCTGCCTGCAGTGGGCTTTGGGGTAGAGGGTGTGTTCCTTGCCGAGCCGGTGTCAAACGTCATCGGCGGTATAGCCGCTTTTACCACCATGTGGTTCGTAGTCTACAAAAAACTGTAAAAAACAACACCGCAGACATGTTCTGCGGTGTTTTGTGATATGTGTATTCAGGGCTTGATAATGTCGGGGGATGCAGGCAGCACCTGCACAACGTCCGATGTGGTGGTTCTGATACCGGTATCCGTATTGCTCTGCACGTTGCTGGGTGTGGATACTGCGGCAGCGCCGCCTGCATCGGGAGAACTTTGAGTGCCGGCAGAATCCTGCCGGGTGCTTTCTTTGTCACCGCAGCCTGCAAGCAGCAGCATGGTCAATGCAAAAGCCAGCAAAACGGCAAAAAACTTTTTCATATATCTATCCCTCTTTGATCCAAAAACTTTTGGATTATTATATCAAACCCCATAGATTTTGTAAAGCGGAATATCCGTATTGTTAAAACCGCCCAATAGTGGTATAATCAAAAACAGGTGATAAAATATGTACAAACAACTGAAAAGCACCCTGCGTCAGGCAGCCCAAAAAGCCTACGCACAGGGTATGTTTGCGGGCACAAGCGGCAATCTCAGCTGCTATGACCCCGTGCTTGGTGCCATGGCAATAACCCCGTCTTCGCTGGCTTATGAGGATATGCAGGACGAGGATATAGTAATAATGACCCTTGACGGACGCAGACTGGAGGGCGAGCGCAAGCCGTCGTCCGAGTATAATATGCATGCCGAGGTCTACAAGAATATGAGGGGCGTAACCGCTGTGGTGCACACCCACTCGCCCTATGCC
>JAFYMQ010000014.1 GCA_017556565.1 Clostridia bacterium
CTGGGGGTTGGCGGGGTTTATGACCCTGCACCCCACCGCCGACGAGCCGCTGATGCCCGTGCCCGTTGTGCTGGGGCAGATGAGCGGAGTGCCTGTCGAGCTGGCTTGCTGCGAGGGCATACTGGCGCGCAAAGGCGAAAAAATAACCAAGTCGGTCACCCTGGCAGAGTCTGTCAAAGCCCCGGTCAGCTTGGGACAGCAACTGGGCACGCTGACCGTGAGCCAGCAGGGCAGGGTGATTGCCGAGGTGCCCATAGTCGCAGGCGCCGACGTGCCCAAACTGGGTCTGGGCGGCATACTGTCGCGGCTGCTCAGACATGCCTGCATGTGCCGATGAATCTTTGAGGCGGGGAGAGTGCCCCGCCTTTTTTGTGCAAAAAATGCCAAAATCGTAAAATAATGCAATATAAAAGCCGCGGTTTTTTGAATATCTGCATAAAATTATTTTTTTGTCCCAAGTTCGTGCTAAATGGGGTTGCGTCTTTTGAAATTATGTGTTAAGATAACGATGTATAATAGTCTAATAACGGAAGGAGTAATACAATATGGTCAAAGTTATTATGGGCAAAAGAGGTTCGGGCAAGACTAAGCAGGTTATCGAACTGGTCAACACTGCTGTCAACGTCGAGGCAGGCAACGTTGTTTGCGTCGAAAAGGGTCAGAACCTCCGCTTCAACATAAAGCACAGCGCAAAGCTGATCGATATCACCGATTATGATATGGAGCTGTCCTACAGCAACCTGTTCGCATACATCTGCGGTCTGTACAGCGGCAACTATGACATCACCCACATCTTCATAGACAGCCTCTACAAGATCACAGGCGACGATGACGACACCAAGGCAGGCGACTTCCTCAAGAAGCTCGACGTATTTTCTGCCAAGAACGGTGTCAAGATCACCATCACCATCAGCGACGATATCGAAGCTGCTGACGAAGTTATCAAGAGCTTCTTTTGATAGCTGATTTACATCTGTTAGCAAAAACCAAAATATACAAAATATAAAGGAAAAGGTGAGGAAAAATGGAATTCGCACTTTCTAAGGAACACCAGCTTTTCCGCAAAATGTACAGAGAGTTTGCTGAAAACGAAGTAAAGCCTCTGGCAGAGCAGATCGATGAGGAAGAGCGCTTCCCCATGGAGACAGTGGAAAAGATGGCAAAGCTTGGCATGATGGGTATCTACTTCCCCAAGCAGTACGGCGGCGCAGGCGCAGACGTTCTTGCATACGCTATGGCTGTTGAGGAGCTGGCAAAGGTCTGCGGTACTACCGCAGTTATCGTGTCTGCCCATACATCCCTTTGCTGCGCACCTATCTTCGAGAACGGCACCGAGGAGCAGAAGATGAAGTATCTGCCCGACCTGTGCTCCGGTAAGAAGATCGGCGCATTCGGTCTGACCGAGCCCAATGCAGGTACTGATGCATCCGGCCAGCAGACCACCGCAGTACTTGATGAGTCCGGCGAGAACTACATTCTCAACGGTACCAAGTGCTTCATCACAAACGGTAATGTTGCTGAGACCTTCGTTGTCTTCGCAATGACCGACAAGTCCCTGGGCAACAAGGGCATCTCTGCATTTATCGTAGAGAAGAGCTTCCCCGGTTTCTCCACCGGTAAGTACGAGAAGAAGATGGGTATCCGCGGTTCTTCCACCTGCGATCTGATCTTCGAAGACTGCATCGTTCCCAAGGCTAACCTGCTGGGCAAGCTGGGCGAGGGCTTCAAGATTGCTATGAAGACTCTGGACGGCGGCCGTATCGGTATCGCTTCTCAGGCTCTGGGTCTGGGCGAAGGCGCTGTCGAAGAGACCATCAAGTACACCAAGGAGCGTATCCAGTTCAAGAAGAGAATCTCCCAGTTCCAGAACACTCAGTTCCAGCTGGCTGATATGCACACCAAGATGCAGGCTGCACAGTTCCTGGTATACTCCGCTGCTGTCAAGAAGCAGAATCACGAGCCCTACTCCATGGACGCTGCTATGGCTAAGCTGTTTGCTTCCGAGGCTGCTTCCGACGTAACCCGCCGCGCCGTTCAGCTGTTCGGTGGCTACGGTTACACCCGTGAGTATCCCGTTGAGCGCATGATGCGCGACGCTAAGATCACCGAGATCTACGAAGGCACATCCGAAGTACAGCGCATGGTCATCGCTTCTGCGCTGGGCGTAAAGTAAGCGGGAGGTAAGTGAATTATGAAAATTATTGTTTGCGTAAAGCAGGTTCCCGATACTTCGGGTAAGGTTGCTGTCAATCCCGACGGTACCCTCAATCGTGCATCCATGGCAGTTATCATCAACCCCGATGATATGAACGCTGTCGAGGAAGCACTCCGCCTCAAGGATCAGATGGGCGCAGAAGTTGTCGTTGTTACCATGGGCCCCCCTCCCGCAGAAGGAATGCTGCGTGAGCTGATGGCTATGGGCGCTGACAAGGGCGTTCTGGTAACCGCACGTGAGTTCGGCTGCTCCGACACCTATGCTACATCCCAGATCCTGGCTGCAGCTATCAACAAGATCGGCCTCGAGAAGGAAGACATCGTCTTCTGCGGCCGTCAGGCTATCGACGGTGACACCGCTCAGGTTGGTCCCCAGATCGCTGAGAAGCTCGGTCTGCCCCAGATCTCCTATGTTGCAGAAGTCAAGAAGGAAGGCACCTCTGTTATCTGCCAGCGTCAGCTGGAGGATGGCTACATGACCATCAAGACCGAGACCCCCTGCCTGCTGACCTGCGTCAAGGAGCTCAACGAGCCCAGATACATGAGCGTATCCGGCATCGTAGACTGCTACTCCAAGCCCCTGGATATATTCACCTACGAGACTCTGAAGGACGATCCCCTGATCGACAAGTCCACCATCGGTCTCAGCGGTTCTCCCACAAACATCCTCACCTCCTTCACACCTCCCCAGAAGGGCGCAGGCATGATGCTGGAGGGCGCTGACAAGGCAACCTGCGAGCAGCTCGCCGGCATCCTTGCCAAGAAGCACATCATCTAAGAGAGGAGAAAGATTGAATATGTCTACTTTTAACAATACAGATCTGGCTGCTTTCAAGGGTGTATGGGTTTTCTGTGAGCAGCGTCAGGGCACAATGATGCCCACTTCCTTTGAGCTTATTTCCGAGGGCCGCAAGCTGGCTGACAGCCTGGGCGTAGAGCTCTGTGGTCTGCTCCTCGGTGACAACGTTGAGGGCATCGCAAAAGAACTGGGCGGCTACGGCGCAGACAAGGTCATCCTCTGCGAGAGCCCCCTGCTCAAAGAGTACACCACCGATGCATACACCAAGGTTATCTGCGACGTAGTTGAGCAGTACAAGCCCGAAGTTATGCTGATCGGCGCAACCAACATCGGCCGTGACCTGGGCCCCC
>JAFYMQ010000121.1 GCA_017556565.1 Clostridia bacterium
CGCCGATATCGACGCCCACAACCTTGAGTCGGGTATCAAGAGCGGCTATCTGCTGCTTGGCTGCGGCGCGGGTATGCTGGTAGCACTGCCTCTGGAGCGCCGATTTGTCAACTTCCGCGAAAAAGCACCCCTGATCTTCCAGATCCTCAAAGTCGTGCTCGGTCTCGGACTGGTCATGGCGATCAAAGCCGGCGCAAAGCCCCTGCTCAATCCTATCTTCAACGGACATCTGGCATCCAATGCGGTCAGATACTTTATTATAGTTATCTTTGCCGTACTCGTCTGGCCTATGACCTTCGGCTGGTTTGCAGGCGGCTGCAAGCTGCCCTCTTGGGTAAAAAAGCTGTGCAAGATCCTGCTCTGCGTCTTGATGTGCATCCTGATCGCCGCAGGCTTTATCTTCTGGCGTGTCACCCGCAAGACCAACGCAGACCCCATCTCCACAGACGGAGCACAGAACCCCTTTATCACCTCTCTGGGCACAACAATGCTGTCCAACCACCGTGCAGGCGGTGATCACAGCCCCGAAAACACCATGCTGGCTATCCGCGATATGGTGGAGGATGCTCCTTACACCGTGGACACCTTCGAGTTTGATATCCACCTGACTGCCGACGGTGAGTGCGTGCTGCTCCACGATGCCACACTTGACCGTACCAGCAACTCCGAGGAGTTTTTCGGCAAGGAGGGAGTTCGTCCCGAGAACAAAACTCTGGCTGAGCTCCGTCAGCTCAATATGGGCGAAAAATTTGTGGACACAGACGGAACCACCCCCTACAAAGGTCTGCGCGGTGAGCAGATACCCCCGGAGCTGCGCATCACCACCCTGACCGAAGTGCTTGAGTATCTTGAAAAAAACGGTGACTACACGTATGTAATAGAGATAAAAAGCTCGGGCAAATACGGCAAAAAAGCCGCCGACAAGCTCTACGACACACTCAAAACCATGGACATCCTCGACAAAGCGGTTGTCGGCACCTTCCACAACGAAATCACCGCATACATGGACAGATATTACCCCGATATGCTCCGCTCGGCAGGTGTCAGCGAGGCTATAGAGTTCTACATCTGCTCGTTCTTGGGGCTCAAGCGGGAAAAATCCGACTTCGGCTTTGATGCTCTGCAGATTCCCACCACCGATTACGTGGTCAATCTGGGCACCTCCAAGCTGATCAACTATGCCCACAAGCATGACATAGCCGTCCAGTACTGGACAATAAACGACAAGGAAGAAATGGAATACCTCCAGTCCATAGGCGCAGATATGGTAATGACCGACCGACCTGATATAGGCGCGGAGATACTGAACAGACCTTGAAAGTTTTGAAAATCGCGCCTTTCGCGTTTCTGGCTCACAACTCTTCGCTTGCCGTACACACGGTACTGTCTGCGCTCGCGTTGCTTCCATAATCCGCGAAATCCGTCGATTTCTGCGGAGCTTGTTGGAAATCGCGCCTTTTGTCAGCTAATAGCTAATAACGAATAGCTATTAGCGAAGGTGTCGCCGCAGGCACCCCCCACGAGACAGGTCTCGCGGGGACCCCGATTTAATAGACTCCGGTCGGGCGCAGCCCTTCCTCCGTCTTGCGCGGCACTCGCCGCGCTTCGCTTACGCTCTGTCGCCGCAGGCGACCTATTAAATAATATCCGCGGTAGCGGATACCTCGGCTCTTAGCTCTTAGCTCTTAACTCTTAGCTAAAAAAGACGGCAGGTAATTTGCCGTCTTTTTTTATCTTTTGTATTGCAAAGTCCGACTCTTGCAAGTATAATAAAACCATATATGCCATAACAGAGGTAGTGTTTTTATGATTTGCAATAACATTCTGGAAGCTATGGGGAACACCCCCGTTATCCGTCTTCAGCGCATGGTTCCCGAGGATTGCGCCGAGATACTTGTCAAGTTTGAGGGTCTCAACGTCGGCGGCTCTATCAAGACCCGTACCGCCTACAATATGATCCTTGATGCCGAAAAGAAAGGCAAAATCACCAAAGATACCATCATCGTCGAGCCTACTTCGGGCAATCAGGGTATCGGTCTGGCTCTGGTAGGCGCAGTTCGCGGCTACAAGGTCAAGATCATCATGCCCGACTCTGTCAGCGAAGAGCGCCGCAAGCTGGTCATGCATTACGGCGCAGAGGTCATCCTTGAGCACGATGACGGCAACATCGGCGACTGCATCGACCGTTGCCTCAAGACCGCTCTGCGTATGCAGGCAGAAGACCCCAACGTCTTTGTCCCCCAGCAGTTTGAAAACCCCGCCAATCCCCAGATCCAGCGCGAGCAGACCGCCCGCGAGATTCTGGAGCAGATAAACAAGCCCATCCACGGCTTCTGTTCGGGTATCGGTACCGGCGGCACACTGACCGGCATCGGCGAAGCTCTCAAAAAAGTCAACCCCGACATGACCATCTGGGCAGTCGAGCCCGAAGAAGCAGCCATCCTCTCCGGCGGCCTGATCGGCACACATGTGCAGATGGGCATCGGCGACGGTATGATCCCTCCCATCCTCAACACCGAGATCTATGACGATATCTGTATCATCACCGATGACGAAGCTCTCTCTGTCGCCAAAGAGCTTGCCAAAAAAGAAGGCATCATGTGCGGCATAAGCTCGGGCACCAACGTAGCCGCCGCTTTGAAGCTCGCCAAAAAGCTCGGACGCGGCAAGACGGTATTTGTCGTACTTCCCGACACAGCGGAGAGATACTTTAGTACACCCTTGTTTGATTGATCGTTTTGGAAATCGCGCCTTTCGCGTTTCTGGCTCACAACCCAGCCATCGCCGTACACACGGTACTGTCAATGGCTGTGTTGCTTCCATAAATCGCGAAATCCATCGATTTCCACCGAGGCTTGTTCTTAGCATGTAGGGGAGGGGTTTCCCCTCCCGCAAATTGCAGGCGACGCGTCTGTGAAACCACGGCTACAGGTTGTCCCACTTCAACATAGCTACCATTAGGAACGAGCAAC
>JAFYMQ010000122.1 GCA_017556565.1 Clostridia bacterium
AATCTCACATCAAGAGAGTCGTTCATAGACGACTGTTTTTGAGCAAGCTCTCTTATTTGTCTTTCTGCCTCAGAATTATTTGAAGCAAGCTTTTTGGACATGCCGATCACAATGATGATCAGGACCACCAACAGTATGCCGCATATGAACAACATCGCCGTTAAAATAATATCTGTCATTATATCACCTGAATATAAGTAATCAAACAATTATCATTGCATCGCCAAAGCTGAAAAAGCGATACTTGTTATCAACAGCCGATTTGTATGCGTCAAGAACCTTTTCCCTGCCTGCAAGCGCCGAAACAAGCATAATAAGTGTACTCTCAGGCAGGTGGAAATTGGTAATAAGACTGTCAAGACACTTAAACTTGTATCCGGGATAAATGAAAATACTGGTGTTGCCCGAGCACTCACACAGCATGCCGTTCTCGTCACACGCAGATTCGATAGTGCGGCAGGATGTTGTGCCGCAAGCTATGACTTTGTTGCCGTTTTGCTTGGCTGAGTTGATCTTTTCCGCAGCTTCGGCAGAGACCTTGTAGAACTCGGAATGCATTACATGATCTGTAATGTTATCAGCCTTTACAGGTCTGAATGTACCTAAACCAACGTGCAGGGTAATTTTTGCAATATTGACGCCCTTTTCTTCAAGCTTGCAAAGCAGCTCAGGCGTAAAATGCAGACCGGCGGTAGGCGCTGCGGCTGAGCCGTTTTCCCGTGCAAAAACAGTCTGGTAGCGCTCCTTGTCCTCAAGTCGCTCGGTTATATAGTGAGGCAGGGGCATTGTGCCAAGCTCCTCAAGTATCTCAAGGAATATACCGTCATACTCAAAATGAACAACGCGGTTTCCATCGGGCAGAACGTCTGTTATAGTGCCCTTGAGCTTACCCGCGCAGTCAATCTCGGCGCCTTGTCTGAGCTTTTTGCCGGGATATACGATACACTCCCAATTATCCTGACCGAGATCTTTGAGCAGGAGTATTTCAACAGGTGCAGTACCTCCCTTTCGGGATGCGTACAGTCTTGCAGGAAGAACTCTGGTCTCGTTTATAACAAGACAGTCGCCCTTGTTGAAATAATCGCATATATCATAAAAACGGCGGTGCTCGACGCCATTTTTATGCCTGTCGAGCACCATAAGACGGGAATTATCTCTTTTTTCAATAGGGGTTTGGGCAATCAGTTCTTCCGGCAGGTCATAATAAAAATCAGATCTTTTCATAATCAATACCCGTAATATACAACTTGAGCACCGGTGTAATAGAACCTGAGTATCTCATCGTACGTAAATCCTTCTTTTGCCATTCCGTAAGCACCCGACTGGCTCATACCTACGTGATGACCCGAGCCTGTACCGCTGACAATATAGGTCAGAGTGCTGGGATTGACGCTTTTGATTCCGGTAGATGTAATAGCCTTTACAGCGGTATGGGTGGAAGGCAGAGCGGTAACCGTGCCATCACCACCGATTGCATACATATTGGACATGGAAACGGTCTTCAGGAACTTGTTGATATATATGCCTATGCTAGGTGTAACGGTGTATCTGTGGCTGGGGATATAGATACCCTTGTTGGCGCTGTTGATGGCGCTTCGTGCTTTGTCCGAGGTCAGTCTGAGGGGTGTGCCGTCAGCCTGTGTAAATGTAACCTCAAGAACGTTGCCCGCCTCACTGACGCGGCTGACGTAATAGTCAATAACGCGCTGCTTGGTGTAGTTCTTGATCATAAGAATCTCGCTGATGGTGTCAAGATCAACCGATATGGTATAAGCTTCGGGATCTTTGAGGTAGATATCTTCTACCGCGCGGAGATAAGGAATGTATCTTGTCCAGATGTTCTCTACGTTTTCTGTAGAGCCGCCGCTGTTGGAGTGATAGTAGGTCATGCATATTTCGCCGTCATATGTCAGGTACATACCCTGAACACTGTCAACGGCAAGGTTGGACACGGCGGTGGCATAATACGTACCTCTGTAAACCTGACAGTCGGTAGTATTGCAAAGATCAAATCCCATGGAGGCATGCTTGTTAAGATTGTTGCATGCATAGCACTTGGCGCATATAGCCTGAGCTTTCTGTGCCTCCAGAGGCCAGCTGGGGCTTACCTCATAAGGAATAACGCCCTTGATATACTGCTCCATGGTAACAACATTGATAACAGTAACATCATTGCCGTATACTCTGCGGAACTCAAAACCGCCGTTATATTTGTACTTGTTGTATGTTGTCTGAGTGGAGAAAGGCAGCGCAGCCATAGGCGACTCATAAGAGTCAAACTCAAAAAGTATCTTGTCAGTACCGGTTATAGCAACTGTATAGCAGGTTTCACTGCCACCTACTACAGTAAAGCTGAGACCTGTCGCAGCATTGAGGGATGCTACCGATTCCTGAGCCTTTTCATAGGTAAGATGCTCACCTACTCGCAGTCTGAATATGCCGTTGATAAAAGCGGGAAAAGCCTGATATCCCATCTGGGTGAAAACATTGGCAAGCGCCATAGCATCGTTGTAAGTAGCAAAGGTAGCATCAACCTGAGCATGGTATGCGCCTATATAATACTTATGAGAAGAGGGCTTGACATCAACATACTCGTTCTCGGATGTGATCCAGATGGATTTGTCCTTGATGACAACTATGTCACGCTCATATGTAGTAATAAGAGGATAAAACTTGAGATTGCTGTCATAAAATCCGATCTGATAGCCGGACTGATCCCCGGCAACATTCTGAAGCTTTGCCGCAGGCACAGCATTATCGCCATAGCTCAAACCGATCTTCAGCACAGAAACAGGCTGGGCGGCAGCATAAGCAGGCGCTTGCGGTATGACAAGCACAGCGATAACTATGGATAATATGATTGCAGTAATTTTTTTCATAAGTCCATCCTTTTCACGCAAAAAACACCATATATGATATATAAAGACATTATACCACAATATAATGTTCTGTTCAAGTATTTATTATTCCCACTTCTCCCATATTTCCGGACAATAGCCAACAGTTGCCTGCTTGCCGTTTCTGACTATGGGTGTTTTGAACAGTTTGGGGTTTTCCAGCAGTTTTTGTATCTTATCTTCGGGGTATGCAAGATACTTAAAAATTGCGGCATCGGGGGATTTTTCATCTATGAGATTATCTATACCGCCGACAGCATTGCAGACATTCTTAAACTCCCC
>JAFYMQ010000123.1 GCA_017556565.1 Clostridia bacterium
CACCATATGGTTGATATTTACCAGCTTCATTATCCCAAGCATCAACAAGCCATTGGCCTACAAAATCTCCATTTTCATTCAGACGAATATAATCAATACGTCTATATATAGGCTTCCGTTGTCCATCCTCTGTGTACTCCCTCAGGCAGCGGAAGTTCAGGGACTCTGTACCATTCTCCGTCTATCTTCTGCTGCACCGAAAAAGTAGAACCATAATCGTACACATACCCATTGGAAATATTCGCCATCGTATAGGTAACGGATGTGGGTGTCACTTCTATGAGCTCTGTCTTGAGCGTACCCGTCGTATCAGTGAGCACTGTTGTCACAGGAAGCGACTCGGCGGTATCATTTTCTACAGGGGTCTGCGCGGTGGTATCATCTATCTCGGGCGGAAGCGGAGTATCGTCCATACTCAACCCAAGTCCCGCGATAAGTGCGGCAGAAATAACGAGCAATATCAGTGCGCCTATCCATCTTTTCATACAAAACAGCTCCTTTCGGGTGGGTGGGTTTGTCTTGTTAGACTCAAAAAATCGGAAAAAGTTCCCAAAAAGCTGCAAAAGACCGCACATTTTTGATGTGCGATCTTATTTTACTCATATATCACTTTTCAGAATTGCGTAGCGGTGGCAGTCGTGGTAGCCGATGCGGTTGCGGTAAAGCTCGCGCGCCATACCCTCGTACTGCATTCCGACTTTGCGCAGAACACCGCCTGAGGCGGGGTTTTTGACCGAGTGGGCGGCCGCGATGCGGTTGATTCCGCACTCGCCCATCAGGTAGGCGATAACTTCGCGCACGGCTTCACTTGCCACGCCTTTGCCCCAATACTCACGGCATACGGTAAAGCCTATCTCACCGCTGTTGTCCTTCCCGTTTATCTTGACGCGCACGTCGCCTATATATTCGCCCGTTTCTTTGAGCTCGACTGCGCGGCGAAAATGCTCGCCGTCACCTTCGCTTATGCAGCGGTCTATCCACGCCTGCGCCTGAGACAGGGTCTCGTAGGGGTTGACGCGCAGGTATTTTGTGGTCTCGTCGTCGGACATAATGGCGAACATTGCCTCTGCATCTCTGTCCTCAAAGGGACGGAGGATCAGGCGGGGAGTGAGCAAAACTTTACCGTTTGTCTGCATATCTTATACCTCCAAAAGCTTTTTATCTTCTTTTGTAAGCTCAAGTTTTTCAAACATATCGGGTCTGAGTGCGCGGGTGATTTCCAGCGACTGTTTGCGGCGCCATTTGCGGATATTTTCGTGATGGCCGGACATAAGCACCTCGGGCACGCGGATATCGCGCCACACCTCGGGGCGGGTATACTGGGGGTACTCAAGCACGCCTGCAAAATGGCTCTCATCCTCAAAAGATGCGTTCTCGGCAAGCACGCCGGGTACCATTCTGCCTACGGCATCGGCAACCGTGATAGCCGCGATTTCTCCGCCTGTCAGCACAAAGTCGCCAAGTGAGATTTCCTCATCAATGCAGGTGTCGATAAACCGCTGGTCGATGCCCTCATAGTGGCCGCAGACGATGGCAAATCTCTGCCGCTCGAGCAGCTCGACGGCTTTGCTTTGGGTAAAGGTCTTGCCTCTCGGGGACATGAGCAGGGTGTGCACCTCTTCCCCGCCCTTGATATCCTCAAGACATCTTGCAAGAGGCTCGCAGAGCATTATCATACCCTGACCGCCGCCGTAGGGGTAATCGTCGGTGCGGCGGTAGCGGTCGGTGCAATAGTCGCGGATATTATGGCATCTGATGTCAAGCAGACCGTCTTTGCGGCCTCTGCCTATCATACTCTCGCCCAGAAAAGCGTCTACCGCCTCGGGAAAAAGTGTAAGTATATCAATCCTCATCGGGCAGCATTCCTTCGATAGTTTCTATTTCCACGATCTGTTTTGTGAGATCGTAGCCTCTGGAAAATGCAGGGACGTCGGGCACGAGTATCTCTTTGCCCTCGCTCTCTATGATGTAGAGCATGGATGCGGTGCTCTCGCGTACCTCGCGCAGCTTGCCGATTACCCGCTGCACGCGGCGGTCGAACACGTCAAAGCCGTACAAATCGCTGTAAAACACGTGGCCGCGGGGCATATCGATATCCTTGCGCTCGGCAAAGATGGGCTTGCCTTTGAGCCGCATGGCATCCTCGACTGTGTTGATGCCCTGCAGGCGTGCCAGCACGAAGCCCTTGTGTGTGCGCGAAGACAGCACCTCAAAGCTCTCGCTGCCCGTGCTGATACGGGAAATGCGCTTGAAAAAGCCCTCGTCACAGTAGTTTTCTATCTTGACCTCGCCTGCTATGCCGTGGGTGTTGACGATTTTTCCGCACTCGATTACAGATTTCATTCGGCTTTCTTCCTCTCGCCGGGGGACATACGCTCGGCAAAGTTTATTTTCTGAGCCTTGAGGCGGTTTTCCACCTCTTCACGGGCGGCGGTGGGGAATGCCATGACGTACTCTTTGTTGCTGCCGTGGATGCGGAGCAAAAAGTGCTTTTCGGTAACGCCCTCTATGGCATAAAACTCCATTTCGTTGAAGGGGATGCGTCTGCCGTTGTAGATCAGACCGCCCTCGCCCAGGCCAGATTTGACCAGCAGGCTTGCGCCGAGGAAGACTACCATTCCGGCAGGAGCCAGCCAGGGATACTGGAACTGCTCAAGCTTGACGAACACAAGCAGGCAGATAGCGGCAAACATGATAAGATTGGCTATGAACATACCCGATACAGAGCCTTTGAGCTGTACCTGGCGGTTGAGGGACGTTGCGATAATGGTCTTGACAAGCAGGAATGTCACGATAAGAGTAAGAACAAGATCGTAAGTTTTCATATATCCTCCGCAAAGTTTAATATTCACTTAATTATAACAGTTTTACTCTCAAAAATCAATGCGGGCAATTGACTTTTAGATTTATAATGTGTAAACTTTATGTAAGAAAGGACGTGTTTTGCTATGCTGAAAGAACGTATCGACAGCCTCGGGCTGCCCGATTTTCCCGCCACAAAGGCAGCTGCTCTGGATATGCTGCTGCACGAAGAATACGGATATCTGCCTCCCGCGCCCATCAGCATGAGCTGGGAAGTGCTGGAGACCACTCCCCGATTCTGCGCCGGCAAGGCGCCGCTTACCAAGGTGCAGCTCAACTGCGTGCTGGATGAGGGCAAGGTTTTTTCTTTTCCCGTATACTGCATGATCCCCGCAGACGGCAAAAAACATCCTGCATTTTTGCACCTGAACTTCCGCACCGCCCTGCCCGACACCTATCAGCCCAGCGAGGAGCTGTGCGACAACGGCTATGCGGTGTTTACGGTCTGCTACAACGATATTACCCGCGACAACAATGATTTTGAGAGCGGTCTTGCGGGCATACTATATGAAAACGGTCAGCGCAAAAAAGACACCGACTGCGGCAAGATCGCCATGTGGGCGTGGGGCGCACATCGTGTCATGGACTATATCTGCACTCTGCCCGAGATCGAGCACTCCCGCGTAACCGTGGTGGGTCACTCCCGCTTGGGCAAGACAGCGTTGCTTGCAGGCGCTACCGACGAGAGATTTTTCTGCTCTGTGTCCAATGACTCGGGCTGCTCGGGCGCTGCCATCACCCGCGAAAAGCAGGGCGAGCGGGTCAAGGATATAGTGGATAGGTTCCCCTTCTGGTTCTGCAAAAACTACTACAAATACTCCGAGCGCGAGAGTGAGATGCCATTTGACCAGCATTGGCTCATAGGCTGCATCGCGCCCCGATATGCATACGTGTGCAGCGCTGAGGAGGATCTGTGGGCAGACCCCGTAAGCGAGCATCTTGCATGCTATGCCGCAGGAGCGGTGTACGGCGAGGGTGGATTTGTTACCCCCGACAGAGCGCCTCAGGTGGGCGATATTTTCCACGGCGGCAGGATAGGATACCACCTGCGCAGGGGTATGCACTTCCTCAGTCGCGAAGATTGGCTCAATTATATGCGGTTTCTTGAGGGAAAGCTGTGATTTTATACCAATTCTTATATTGATTTTATTGAAAATATATTATATACTTTTATATAGTGAGTTAATTTAATTATTTTATTTTAAGGAGGCACATTCCTATGGCCAAAATAATCACATCCAAGGAAGCTGCTGCTCTTATCAAGAGCGGAGACTCCGTAATGTTCGGCGGCTTTATGGGCTGCGGCACAGCACAGAACGTTGTTAACGAGCTGGCAAAGCTGGGCACCGACAACCTGACCGCTATGTGCAACGACGGTGCAAAGACTCTGCCCGACGGCACCTTCTACGGTATTTCCGAGCTGATCCACAACAAGCAGTTCAAGAAGTTCTACGCTACCCACATCGGTCTGAACCCCGAAGTCGGCCAGCAGATGAACGACGGTTCTCTGGAAGTCGTTCTGATCCCCCAGGGCTCTTTTGCTGAGATGCTCCGCGCAGGCGGCGCAGGTCTGGGCGGCGTTATCACCCCCACCGGTGTCGGCACCATCATCGAAGGCTACGAGTACGTTCAGGGCAAGGTCAACTACGACGGCGTTGACTACCTGATCCTCAAGCCCCTCAAGGCTGACTTTGCAGTTCTCAAGGGCTACAAGGTTGACAAGGCAGGTAACATCTGCTACCACGGCACAGCCCGTAACTTCAACCCCATGATGGCTACCGCTGCTAAGACTGTTATCGTTGAGGCTGAGAATCTCGTTGAGATCGGCGAGCTGGATCCCGATAACATTGTAACACCCGGTATGTTTGTCGATTACATTGTCTATGACGGAGGTAACAAATAATGGATAAGGCTCAAATCAAAGCTGTCATCGCTGCCCGTGCAGCAAAGGAACTGAAGGACGGCGATATCGTCAATCTGGGTATCGGCATCCCCACTCTGATCCCCACCTACCTCCCCGAAGGCGTTAACATTCAGCTGCAGGCTGAGTGCGGCATGATCAACGCAGGCGGCGCTCCCGCTCCCGAAGATGCAGAGCCCGCTCACATCTGCGATGCAGGCGGATCCCCCGCTTCCATCCTGACCGGCGGCGCATTCATCGACTCCTCCATGTCCTTCACCATGATCCGCGGCGGCCACGTTAACGGCACCTTCCTGGGCGCTCTGCAGGTCGACGAAAAGGGCAACCTGGCAAACTGGATCATCCCCGGCAAGACCGTTCCCGGCATGGGCGGCGCTATGGACCTGGTTGTTGGCGCTAACAAGGTTATCGTTACCATGGAGCACACCGCAAAGGGCAACCACAAGATCCTCAAGGATTGCACCCTGCCCCTGACCGCTGTTAAGTGTGTTGACATGATCATCACCGAGATGGGCGTTATGAACGTTACCGACAAGGGTATCGAGCTGGTTGAGATCCATCCCGAGTTCACCGTTGAGGACGTACAGGCTGCAACAGGCGCAACCCTGATCATCAGCCCCGACCTCAAGCCCATGGATCTGTAAGATCTGAAAGCTTAAAAGCTATATTAAAACAGACAGCTTCGGCTGTCTGTTTTTTTGTTTGCCGAAAAGGGTGCTGACAGAGGGGCTTGAGAAAATCGAGGGTTGACTTTTTGGGACGGGCGGAGTATAATAACAATCGATATATAACAGATGTTATATAAAGGAGGAATACTATGCCGCCAAAAGTCAAAACATCAAGAGAAGATATTATATCGGCAGCTTTGGGGCTGATACGCGAGAGCGGAGTCCATGCGCTCAACGCCCGCGCCATTGCAGCCAGACTGGGATGCTCTACCCAGCCGATTTTTTCCAACTTTGAGTCTATGGAGCAGCTTGAGCAGGACACTATTACGGCAGCTTATAATCTGTACACAGATTTTATCGTCCGCGAATCAGAGAGCCAAAAATACCCCCGCTACAAAGCCTACGGCATGGCCTATATCAGGTTTGCAAGCGAGGAGCGGGAGCTGTTCAAGCTTCTGTTCATGCGTGACAGAACGGGCGAGGATATTACCCCCTCCCCCGATTTTGATCAGTCGGTTGCCATGATCATGGATGCAAACGGCATCAGCGCAGAGCAGGCGCAGCTTATTCATCTTGAGCTGTGGATATGGGTACACGGCATCGGTGTTATGTTTGCAACGTCGTTTTTGTCCTTTGACTGGGAGACTGTCAGCGGTATGCTGAGTGACGTTTATCACGGCATTCTTCTGCGGCATCTTGAGGAGGGCACCAAATGATCGCAATCAAGACCGAAAATCTCACCAAGCGCTACGGCAGCCTGACGGCGGTTGACGGGCTGAGCCTGAGCATTGATGAGGGTGAACTGTTTTCTCTGCTGGGCGTAAACGGCGCCGGCAAAACCACCACTATAAAGATGCTGACCTGCCTCAGCGCCCCCACATCGGGCGACGGGTATATCATGGGCAAAAGCATCACCCGCGACACACAAAAGGTCAAGTCGCTGATCGCCGTGTCACCTCAGGAGACCGCTGTGGCAAAGGCTCTCTCTGTGCGTGAAAATCTGGAGTTTATCTGCGGTGTGCACGGCTTTGAACGAGCAAGGCGCGAGCATAAAATAGCCGAGCTTGTCAGGCTTATGAGTCTGGAAAGCATCATTGAGCGCAAGGCAGGCAAACTGTCGGGCGGCTGGCAGCGCAGGCTGAGCATAGCCATGGCGCTGATAAGCGAGCCGCAGGTACTGTTTCTTGACGAGCCTACTTTGGGGCTTGACGTTATCGCAAGATCGGAGCTGTGGGATATTATCCGCGCACTCAAGGGCAAGGTGACCATTATCCTGACCACCCACTATATGGAAGAGGCCGAGGCTCTGTCCGACCGCATCGGCATAATGCGTGACGGCAGGCTGCTGGTCTGCGATACCGCCGCAGGTATCAGGAAGATGGCAAATACCGACAGTTTTGAGCAGGCGTTCGTGACCATCGTAAAGGGGGCGGCAAGATGAAAATGCTGACTTTTGCACTCAGGAATGCCCGCGAGATCATCCGCGATCCCCTCAATCTGGGGTTTGGGCTGGGATTTCCGCTGGTGCTGATACTGCTGCTCAGCGCCATTCAGGCAAACGTGCCCGTGCCGCTGTTTGAGATAGCACATCTCGCACCGGGAATAGCCGTGTTCGGATTGTCTTTTATGACATTGTTTTCGGCTACCCTCATATCCCGTGACCGCAGCAGCTCGCTGCTGCAAAGGCTGTACACTACGCCGCTGACCGCCGTGGATTTTATTCTCGGCTATGCGCTGCCCATCGTCCCCTTTTCTGTAGCGCAGGGTCTGATATGCTACGGTGTAGCCGTTTTGCTGGGGCTGCCGGTATCGGTCAACATACTTGTAGCCGTCGCGCTGATAATCCCCGTGTCTGTGCTCTACATCGCGCTGGGTCTGCTGTTTGGCAGCATACTCAATGACAAACAGGTAGGCGGTGTGTGCGGTGCGCTGCTGACCAATCTGTCGGCGTGGCTGTCGGGAACGTGGTTTGATCTGGAGCTTGTGGGCGGAGTATTCAAAAAAATCGCCCACGCGCTGCCATTTGTCCACGCGGTGGAGCTTGAAAGAGCGGCACTGTCGGGCGCATACGCGGATATTCTCCCCCACCTGCTCTGGGTGATGGGCTACGCGCTGACAGCGCTGGTGATTGCCGTACTGCTCTTTCTGCGCCAGATGAAAAAGCAATAAAAAAGCACAAAACCGACCTGATTCCTCAGGTCGGTTTTTGAGTCTTATTTGAAGATATCTTTTACCTTGTCAAAAAAGCTCTTTTTGTTCTCGTAGCGGTTGTCGCCGCACTCTTTTTCGAACTCACGGAGTATTTCTTTTTCTTTTTTGCCAAGATTTTTGGGGGTCTCGATGTACACACGCACGTACTGGTCGCCCTTGCCTCTGCCGTTGATGGACTTGATACCGCTGCCGCGCAGACGGAATACTGTGCCGGTCTGTGTGCCTTCGGGCAGGTCGTATTCCACCTTGCCCTCAAGGGTGGGCACAACAAGCTTGGCGCCTAAACATGCCTGAACGAAAGAAATAGGCATATCCAGAATGACGTCGTTGCCCTCGCGCTTGAACAGCTTGTGCTCGCGGACCGTTACGGTTACGTAAACGTCGCCGGAGGGGCCGCCGTTTGTGCCGCGGTTGCCCTCACCGCGCACCGAGACGGTCTGACCGTCGTCGATACCTGCGGGGATGCCCACCTTGATCTTGCGGCTCTTACGCACCTTGCCGCTGCCTTTACAGCTGTCGCAGGGTTCTTTGATGACCTTGCCCGTACCGCCGCAATGACGGCAGGGAGAGGAAGACTGGAACACGCCAAAGGGTGTGCGCTGCTGGCTCATGACCTGACCTGTACCGTGGCAGACACTGCAGGTCTCGGCCTTGGTGCCTTTTTTTGCACCGGTGCCCGAGCAGTCGGGGCAGTTTTCCACGCGGGTGACTGTGACTTCCTTCTCGCAGCCGAATGCAGCCTCCTCAAAGGTCAGCTGAACGCTGACGCGGACATTCTCGCCGCGCATGGGGCCGTTCTGGCGCTGAGAGCTTCCTCCGCCGCCAAAACCGAACATACTGCCAAAAATATCGCCCAGATCCACACCGCCGAAGCCGCCAAAGCCGCCGAAACCGCCCGCTCCGCCTGCGCCTGCGCCGTAGTTGGGGTCAATGCCCGCCCAGCCGAACTGGTCGTAGCGGGATTTCTTTTCTTTGTCGCTCAGTACCTCGTAAGCAGCGTTGACCTCCTTCATCTTCTCCTCGGCGGACTTGTCGCCGGGGTTTAAGTCGGGATGGTATTTTTTTGCCAGCTTTCTGTAGGCTTTTTTGATCTCTTCGTCCGAGGCGCTTTTTTGTATCTCAAGCACCTCATAAAGATCGCGCCGCTCTTCACTCATATATGTTCTCCTAATTTACAGTCTGCTAAACGCAGCACACGGGCGGGAAAAATACCCCGCCCTGCGTGCAAGCTGTGATTTACTTGTTTTCGTCCTCGTCGACCTTCTTGTAGTCGGCATCGTAGACGTTGTTATCGGGCTGAGCCTGTGCGCCGTCCTGGGGGGCTGCCTGTGCGTACAGCTTCTCGGCGATAGCATAGAAGCGCTTGGTCAGCTCTTCGCTGTCAGCCTTGATAGCCTCGATATCCTCGCCCTTGAGGGTTTCCTTCAGCTTTTCGACCTGCTCGAGGATGGGAGCCTTTTCTTCCTCGGTTACCTTGTCGCCCAGCTCGCTCAAGGTCTTTTCGGTCTGGTATACCATAGCCTCAGCGTTGTTGCGGGTGTCGACAGCTTCTTTCTTCTTCTTGTCTTCCTCAGCAAACTGCTCAGCATCCTTGACAGCCTTTTCGATGTCCTCCTGAGACAGGTTGGAGGAGGAGGTGATAGTGATCTTCTGCTCCTTGCCGGTGCCCAGATCCTTGGCGGAAACGTTTACGATACCGTTGGAGTCAATGTCAAAGCTGACTTCGATCTGGGGTACGCCGCGGGGTGCTGCGGGGATGCCGTCCAGATGGAATCTGCCCAGAGTCTTGTTGCCGGCTGCCATGTCGCGCTCGCCCTGCAGAACGTGGATCTCAACGGAGGGCTGATTGTCAGCAGCGGTGGAGAAGATCTGCTTCTTGTTTACGGGGATGGTGGTGTTGCGCTCGATGATGCGGGTGCATACGCCGCCCAGAGTCTCGATGCCCAGAGACAGGGGGGTAACGTCCAGCAGCAGCAGATCCTTGACCTCGCCGCCCAGAACGCCTGCCTGGATAGCAGCACCGATAGCTACGCACTCGTCGGGGTTGATGCCCTTGAAAGGCTCTTTGCCAAGGAACTTCTTAACAGCTTCTTGTACAGCAGGAATTCTGGAAGAACCACCCACCAAG
>JAFYMQ010000124.1 GCA_017556565.1 Clostridia bacterium
AAGAACACCTTGGAGGGTGCGGGGATACCAAGCAGGTTGTACTCATAATCAAACAGCCAGTTGAGGAAAGAATCCACCTGCTCCTCGGGCAGCTTGGCTGCCTGATGGACGGCATTGGATGTGGTGTAGCGGTCGCAGATTATAAGCTCGCCCGCTTCATAATCCTTGCCCCAATCGGTCTTGTAGGACGCGTATCTGTCCACGGCAAAAAACGTGGATGCGGCATAGGCATTGACCGCGTCGGGACTGGTACCGAAAGCACCGCCCAAATACATCCTGATAAGCGCCGAGGATTCCTCGGTATATCTGGGGAAAACTATCTTGCGAAAGGGTACGCCAAGCTTTTCCAGATTGTCACAGACTAATTTGAACTGGGTGGACTTGCCGCTGCCGTCCGTACCCTCGATAACAAATAACTTACCCAAGCTTCTCTGCCCTCTCTCTCATCTCCTGAACTTTGCCGCAGGACATCTTACCCTCGGTGCAGGCGCCCTTGACGCAGGCGGGGCCGGAGTGAGCAAACAGTGCAGGTGCTGCCTGCTTGCACAGAGCAAGCATCTGCCATGCAAGGTCTCTTATCTCCCACTGTGCTCTGTTGCAGCAGCGCAGACGGAAGAAGTTTTGCAGGCTGCGGGCGTTCATGGTCATAATAAGCTTGGTCTCGCAGGCGTTGGGCAGGACGAAACGGGCATCTTCGATAGCCATTTTTTCTGCCTTGCTGCGCTGGGATTTTTTGGGTTTGCCCTCGGGGCAGATCTCGGCGATATGCTTGTTGTAGAGTATCTCGCTGAGCTCGTCATAGCCTTTGGCGATATCTGCCATGATCTGATTGTAGCGGGCAAGAGCCTGCTCATCTGCGGCTATCTCGGGAGGGGTGACATAATTGAAGTCAGAGGTTTTTACATATCTCTGGGACTGCACGCTGTAGGAAGCGATGCGGTGACGGGTCAGCTGAGCCAGCAGCGAACGGGACACACCCTCTACGGCAAAGGTGAAGGATGCGTGCTCGATGGGGCTTTCGTGACCGATCTCGGCCAGCATCTGAACAAACTCCTGAGCTTTTTCGTCGGTTATTGATTCCATAAGCTGCTCACCGCCCACTGCGCTGTAGCAGACGCGGGCTGCGGATGCAACGGTTTTTTCGGGCTGAGGTGTATGAGAAAGAAGCCAGACTTTAATCATTGTTTTTGTCCCCCTTTATTCTGTAGCAAAGAGCATCCCACAGGTATATGGGAATGCGTATCATACGTTTGATGCGCTTGGGATCGGTAATAAGACGGTAGAACCACTCAAGACCGAGCTTGATGAATATTTTGGGCGCACGCTTGACCGTACCCGCGAAAACGTCCATGGAGCCGCCTGCGCCAACCATGACGGGCACAGATAATGCATCCTTGTACTTGAACATGAACCGCTCCTGCTTGGGTGCGCCCAGGCAGCAGAGCAGCATATCGGGAGATTTTGCATTGATGTCGGCAATTATCTCCCCTTCCTGCTCGGGGGTAAAGTAGCCGTCGTGAGTGCCTGCGATAGTCAGTGCGGGGTATTTTTTCCTAAGGTTCTCCCCCGCCATTTCGGCAATGCCGGGTTTGGCGCCGAAGAGGTAGACACTGCGGCCCGACTGTGCCAGTTCGCGGCACATACCCTCGCAAAACTCGATGCCCGCTACCTTGTAGCGGATGGGTAGCGACAGGATCTTTGCCGCCATTTTGATGCTGATGCCGTCGGGCAGAACAAGCCGCGCGCTGTTAAGCAGCCGCTTGAAATCCACGTCTTGCTTGGCAACAAGCGCGATCTCGGCATTGGGTGTGACGACTATGCACTTTTGCTTTGTGCGGACACATTCCATTCCCTCAGCGATAAAACCCTCAAGGGTCATATCGTCAAAATTGATGCCCATTACCGATACTTTCATCGTGCCCTCCGCAGTCATATAGATATACACTATATATTATAGCAAAAACATCGCGTTATCTCAATAGATAACGCGATGTTTTTTAAAGTTTTTCACTATTTTACAGATTGTTTGTATATGTCACGAACGGCAACTATCAGCAGCACGGGCGAAACCAGGGCAATGCCGGCAAAAACGTTGTTGCCAAGGGGCAAAAACGACAGGGTGTTGAACATAATATGTGCCCAAACCGACGTCCTGATACTGCCTGTAAGCATATTGATATATCCAAAAAGCAGACCTGCAATCAAAGCATAAGACATCCATACAACGCTGCCCTCATGGAGCACTGCAAAAAGCACCGCCTGCAAAATTATGGCAGGATACTCGGGCATACAGATACGCAGATGCTTGTATACGATGCCGCGGAACACCATCTCCTCAACCAGCGGCGCCGCCAGACATACGCTGATAAAATCCAGCGGTGTCACGCTGTTTATAAATGATGACACCTCGGTGTATTTGCTCATCAGGCTGTCGGGAATGGGCAACAAAACCAGCATCGCAGATATCCACGAAGAAAATGCCACACCTGTGATCATTGCCATAGCTGTATTGCGTGCACCTATAGGCTTGGCAATCAGTGTATAGTCTTTTACCTTTACTCTCTTGATGCGGGCATCAATAAGAATAACACCCACTACAAGCAGGGTACTGATAAGGGATATCAGGTTGGAGTTTTCAAGCAAGAACGGCTCTAAGCCTGCTCCTGCACTCTCCAGATCGGCGCCTGCATAGGCGGCAAAGTACACCACCGTGAACACCAGCGCCACAACAAGCTGGGACACCAGTATCACGAACGAGTACAGCGCTACGGGAATGGCTATATCAAGAAATATGCGGGTACGCCTTTTCATCAATAGAGGGGGTACTTTTCACACAGCTTGGTGACGCCTGCGCGGATATAGTCTGCCTGCTTGTCAAAGTCAGTGGCTGCCAGCTTGATGAAGTGGGCGATGGTAGCCATGTCCTCTTCCTTCATGCCGCGGGTGGTGACAGAGGGTGTGCCGATACGAACGCCGCTGGTGACAAAGGGCTTTTCGGGGTCGTTGGGGATAGCGTTCTTATTCAGGGTGATATATACCTCGTCCAGACGGTTCTGCAGAACCTTGCCTGTTACGCCGAAGGGGCGCAGGTCGACCAGCATCAGGTGGTTGTCGGTACCGCCGGAGACCAGACGGAAGCCTTCTTTGATCAGAGCGTC
>JAFYMQ010000125.1 GCA_017556565.1 Clostridia bacterium
ATGGTCAGGGGAAGCAGAACTTCCGCGGGGGGTGCAATAGTTGCAGCTTGAGAGCCTGCAGTATGCTTGTTATGGTGCAATTTGAGAGTTGAAATATTCTTTCGCATCAGGTTGCATCCTCCTCTATAGTCAATTTTTTATAAATACTCGGGTATCATCAATTTGGTTGTTTTTCAGTATCCTTCTGCCAGCATATCTGCTATGCCGTCGGTATATTTCATATTGCCGTCAAGGTCGATCCAGATGACCTCCACGTCCTCAAGGCTGTTGACCAAAGCCAATCCGTCCTCATAAGGCATACAGAACAGAGCGGTGGACAGCGCATCGGCAAGTCCGCTGTTGCGGGTGATGATGCTGACCGAGGCAAAATACTCTGCGGGATAGAGGGTATCTTTGTCGATGATGTGGTGGTACTGCTTGCCGCCTACGTTGTAAAAGCGCTCATATATGCCGGACGTGACGCATGCCGTGTCGCTGATCTCAAGCACCGCGGCATACTTGCTGTCGTGGTCATGGGGATCTTTGATCGCGGTATTGAAGCCGTCGGTCTCGGTCTTGCCGCCGATGACGCGGATGTTTCCGCCCACGTCGAGGACGTAATGTTTTTTGCCCAGACTTTCCAGGTACTCGGCTGCTTTTTCTGCGGCATAACCTTTGCCCAGCGCACCAACGTCGATGCGGGCGAGAGGATCGGAGATACGGACGGTGCAGTTTTGCTCATCGATCTCCAAACAGGAAAAATCGGTATGCAAAGCTGCGGCTTTGAGTGCGTTCTCGTCGGGCAGGCGGGCACTTGAGGGGTCTTCCCCTGCCTGGGTGCGGCAGTCGTGCCACAGAGACAGCACCGAGCCCATCATGATGTTCATCTCGCCCTGAGTCAGCTCATAAAGCTCTCTTGCATAGAGCAAAAAGTCGATCAGTTTGGGGTCTACACTCACAGCCTCGCCGCCTGCGTTCTTGTTGACGGTGTACAAATTGTTGATGCCCGAATATTCATTGTAGATATCGAACAGCTGATGATATTCAGTCAAAATGCGGGAAATCCCGGCAGAGCATTGATCAAACTGCTCTGCCGGGTCTCCTGCATAGCTGTAAATAGTCGTAACAGTATTAAACCAGTTGAAATACACTATCCCCTGAGGGTCGCTTGTATTGGCAGTGTTTTGGGAGCAGCCTGCAACGGAGGCAAGCAGCCCCAGCAAGCAAAACAAAGTCAATACTGTCGCGAGTTTCTTCAACGGGTGTCATCTCCTACGGATAAGGTTAGTTTAGCGAGCGTAATCGCAAGCCTGTGCGATAGCGGCCATCATGCCGGTGATCTGCATGGAGCAGCCTGCATCCAGCAGAGCCTTGTCAACAGCGATCTTGTGGCCGTTAGCTTCCTGCAGTTCCAGACCACGAACCTGAGCAGCGGTCTTGCCAACAACGAAAGCGGAGAAAGCAGCGGACTGAGCATCCCACTCCTTCATAACGCCGTTGCCGTCGTTGTCAACTTTGCCTTCCATGCCGTAAGCAGAGCCCAGCTCACGCTTGGTGCCCTTGTAATCAGCACTTACGATAGCGCCTGCGGTGGTGAAAGCGATCTTGGGCTGGGTTGCATCGTTGAGAGCAGCAAGGATCTTGCCGTCAGCATCAACAACAGCAGCACCGAAATCGGTGTACATCTTAGCGGAGCCGTCTGCATCAGCGGTAGCAGCGGTGGACTCAGCAGCGGTGGACTTTGCAGCAACGCCAAGCTTGAAGCCCTCTGCAGCCTCAAAGGTTACAGCAAACTTATCTTCGCAAGCCTTTACGACTGCGTCGATGAAATCGGTGATCTGCATGGAGCAGCCTGCATCCAGCAGAGCCTTGTCAACAGCGATCTTGTGGCCGTTAGCTTCCTGCAGCTCCATGCCCTTGATCTCAGCAGCAGTCTTGCCGACTACATAAGCCTCAAAAGCCTTAGCCTGAGCATCCCACTCCTTCATAACGCCGTTGCCGTCGTTGTCAACTTTGCCTTCCATGCCATAGCGGGAGCCCAGCTCCATCTTGGTCTCGAAGGTCTTGGCAGCATCAACAGCGCCGCCGGTGATATCCATCTTGTTCTGTGCAACGTCGATGCGGCACATAACGATCTTGCCGTCCTTGTCCAGAACAACCGCTGCAACGGTAGCGTCTACCTGAGCATTGTTCTCCTTGGAGCTGTCGGTGTTAAGAGCAACACCCATGCCCAGCTTGTACTCAGCGGTCTTTGCGCCACATGCTACGAGAGACATAACGCACATAACAGCCAGAGCGATAGCGATGATTTTCTTCATAATTACACTCCTTCTATTTTCTGATGTAGTTTATGCATTTTTGACCAAAATATCGGCATGCTCCTACCGGATATTCACATCAAAAAAACATACGCTCCATCATATTTAACCATATCTTTGCCGAACCTTTGCGGAGAGCCATAATAATTCTACCATATGTGGCATTTCCAGTCAATATATAACAACTAATATATTGATTATACTAAGTATAATATTTTTCTAATACTTGAGGATACAAAAAAAAGAACGGCAAAATTGCCGTTCTTTTTGGGTGTTAAAATCAAACTTACTTGATTTCGACCTTTGCGCCGGACTCTTCGACCTTAGCCTTGATGGTGTCAGCCTCTTCCTTGGAGACCTTCTCCTTCAGAGCCTTGGGAGCGCCGTCTACCAGGTCCTTAGCTTCCTTCAGGCCGAGACCGGTAACTTCGCGTACAGCCTTGATAACAGCGATCTTGTTAGCGCCAACCTCAGCGAGGATAACGTCAAACTCGGTCTGCTCTTCAGCTGCTGCTGCGCCGCCTGCTGCGGGGCCTGCTGCTACTGCTACTGCTGCTGCTGCGGAAACGCCGAACTCTTCTTCCAGAGCGTGTACGAGCTCAGAAAGCTCGAGAACTGTAAGCTGCTTAACTTCTTCAATCAGGTTTGTAATCTTTTCGCTGGCCATTTTAATGTACCTCCAATTTTTTAATTAAAAATTATTCTGCTGCTCCGCCCTTCTGCTCTGCGATTGCGTTGATAACGCGTGCAAAAGCAGCGATGGGAGCGTTCATTGTGCCGAGTACTGTGGAAAGCAGACCCTGCTTGCTGCCAAGCTCGGATATTGCTTCGATTTCCTGAGCGTTCATAAACTTACCCTCAAAGAAACCACCCTTAACGGCAAAGACCTTGGGATTCTTCTTTGCAAAGTCAACAATGTGCTTTGCGGGGACGATGGGATCTTCCATACCGAGAGCAAGAGCGGTGGTGCCGTTCAGCAGGGGATCCAGCTCGGTGTATCCCAGCTCATTGGCTGCGAATCTGGTAAGTGTGTTCTTGACAACAGCATACTCGATTCCGTTCTTACGAAGCTCGGCGCGCAGCTTGGTGTCCTGCTCGACGGTGATACCCTTATAGTCAACAAGGATGCCGGACTGGGCGTTCCTCATCTTTTCGGTAAGCTCGGCGACTACAGACTTCTTGGCTGCCAATACCTTCTCGTTAGGCATTTTCGTTTCACCTCCGTAGATTATGCAATAAAATACCCTCGTGCCGGAAAGACACGAGGGCATAAAGAAAATTACATTATTATACTAATGTTATTCTCTCTTCCTCGGCAGGACGGCTGTGCCGTTTACTTTTCTCCTGCTGTCTCCGGTTTGAGCTTAATTATTATATCAACAAACTTTTGGTTTGTCAACAGTTTTTTGATTACAGCTCCATCAGCTTGTTGGGATTCAGCTTAACGCCGGGGCCCATGGTGGAAGCTATAACACAGCTGCGGATGTACTGACCCTTTGCAGCGGCGGGCTTTGCCTTTACGATAGCGCCGAGCAGAGCATTGAAGTTCTCTTCAAGCTTCTCAGCACCGAAGGAAGCCTTGCCAACGGGGCAGTGGATGATGTTGGTCTTGTCGAGACGGTACTCGATACGACCTGCCTTGGACTCCTTGACAGCCTGAGCAACGTTCATGGTAACGGTGCCTGCCTTGGGGTTAGGCATAAGGCCCTTGGGACCGAGGACACGGCCCAGACGGCCGACAACACCCATCATATCGGGGGTTGCGATAACAACTTCGTAATCGAAGAAGTTCTCACCGGTGATCTTTGCGACCATATCTTCTGCACCGACATAGTCAGCGCCTGCTTCCAGAGCTTCCTTGGCCTTGTCGCCCTTTGCGAATACCAGTACGCGGATCTTCTTGCCGGTACCGTGGGGCAGAACGATAGCGCCACGAACCTGCTGGTCAGCGTGTCTGGAGTCAACGCCCAGCTTGACGTGGACTTCAACAGTCTCGTCAAACTTAGCCTTGGCAGTCTTGAGAACGGTCTCTATACCCTCTGCGGGATCGTGAAGCTTCTGACGGTCGTACAGCTTTGCGCTGTCGACATACTTTTTACCTCTTTGCATTGTTTATCCTCCTAAAAGTGGTTTTTCGGATCTATGATCCTCCCACGACCGCGGATTCAAGTTTTCCCGCGGCTTTTTGAAAAATTACTCTTCGACGGTGATGCCCATGCTGCGAGCGGTGCCCGCTACCATGCTCATTGCGCTCTCGATGGAAGCAGCGTTGAGGTCAGGCATTTTGATCTCAGCGATCTTTCTGACAGATTCCTTGCTGATCTTTGCAACCTTCTGCTTGTTGGGAACACCGGAAGCCTTGTCGATTCCGCACTCTTTCTTTATCAGGACTGCTGCAGGAGGAGTCTTGGTAATGAAGGAGAAGGAACGGTCAGCATAAACGGTGATAACGACAGGGATGATAAGACCGATGTCGTTCTTGGTGCGCTCATTGAACTCCTTGGTGAAGCCCATGATGTTTATGCCGTGGGGACCCAGAGCCGAACCTACAGGGGGAGCAGGTGTTGCCTTGCCTGCGGGGATCTGAAGTTTTACTATTGCTGTAACTTTCTGTGCCACTTTCGTGCACCTCCTTGAAAATATGTGGTAAAATGGGCAGAATGCCCTCCCACTGACGCGCCGATACTAACTTATTTGCTCATCAGGACGACCTGCGAGAACTCAAACTCAACAGGCATCTCTCTGCCAACGAGCGATACGTTGACCGTTACTCTGCCCTCGGGGATATTGATGGCCGAGACAACACCGACAAAGCCCTCAAAGGGACCTTCGGTGATCTTGACCGAGTCACCAACATCATAGGACAGGCGTACAACGACCTTCTCAACACCCAGGGCATCGGCTTCCTCGGGAGTGAGGGGGACCGGCTTGGAACCGGGGCCGACAAAGCTTGTTACGCCGCGTGTGTTGCGGACGACATACCAGCTCTCATCGGTCATAAGCATCTTAATAAGAACATAGCCGGGGAAAAGCTTCCTCTCGACCTCTTTAGACCCGGAATCGGTGTATTCCGTGACCGTTTCCATAGGGATACGGATGTCAAAGATAAGGTCTTCCAGGTGACGGTTTTCCACCGTTTTCTGAATAGTGGCCGCTACTTTATTTTCGTAGCCGGAGTATGTGTGAACCACATACCATCTTGCCTCTGTGCTCAGAGCCTCATCCTGCATACCTTGATCCTCCCTATCAGAAAATAGTGGCGATCAGGTCTCGTGCTGCACCGAATACGAAATCCAGCAGAGCAACGAAGAGGCATACGACTATAGCAGCGATGATAACGATGATGGTGTTGTTAACAACCTGCTTACCGGTGGGCCATACGACCTTCTTAGCTTCGCTCTTGAGGTCACGGAACCATTTTGCGATTTTCGCAAAGAGACCGGGTTTCTTCTCTTTTTTCTTGTCTGCTTTTTTTGTTTCAACAGCTTTTGCTTCTGTCGATACGGTTACTTTTTCATTTTCAGCCATCAAAGCACCTCTTTTCTCAAAAATCCCTTACTTGGTTTCCCTGTGTAAGGTGTGCTTCTTGCAAAAACGGCAGTACTTGTTGAGCTCGATACGGTCGGGAGTATTCTTCTTATTCTTGACGGTATCGTAGTTCCTCTGCTTGCACTCGGTACACGCTAAAGTGATCTTAACGCGCATTTTCGGCACCTCCTTTTAGATTAAGACACAGACGCTCTCCGCGCCTTGCCTGTTTGCCTCCCTGTTTTTGTCTTTTTCGCAGACATAAAAAAAGACCCGACAGGTAGAATAATATTATCACACCCAATATGTCAAGTCAAGTATTTTTTATAAAATTGTCTCAAAACCGCAAAAAATTGCAATTTTAGCTGGCATTTCCTGCTTGTTTATTATATAATATGTGTACATCAATGTCAATAGTGAGGTAATATTTATGTTTTTTGAGAGTTTGACACCTGCACTTGCTGCATCGCTTCTGCCCGCCCGTGACGAAAATACCGACAAGCTGGGTTTTGGCAAGCTTTTGTGCGTATGCGGCAGCCATAATATGCCCGGTGCGGCTGTGCTGTCTATCGGCGGCGCACTGCGTGCAGGCGTAGGTCTGTGTACTATAGCATCGGTCGAGAGCGTTTGCCGCGCCGTTACCGCAGTATTCCCCGGCGCAGTGCTCAACATCCTGCCCGAGAGCAAAGACGGCGGCATCAACCCTCTGGCTTCCCAGAAAATCGCTGCGACCCTGTCCCACTTTTCCGCAGTGCTTATCGGCTGCGGCGTTGGCATCACCGGCGGCGGCAGAGTTATGCTGCGCACCCTGCTCAGAGAGTGCTCCGTTCCTCTTGTCATAGACGCCGACGGTCTTAACCTGCTGTGCGAGGATACCTCCCTGCTCAAGGATGCCAAGTGCCCCGTAGTGCTCACTCCCCATCAGCGTGAGCTGGAGCGCCTGCTGGAGGCTTCCGGTCTGCCCGATGCACAGACTTTTGCCCGTGAGTACGGTGTTACCGTGGTAGCAAAGGGCGCACGCACCGAGATCCACGGCACCAAGAACTACGTTCTGGATGCTCCCAACTCTGCTCTGGCAAAGGGCGGCAGCGGTGACATTCTGGCAGGTATCATCGCATCTCTGTGCGCTCAGGGTGCAGAGCCCGTCAGCGCAGCCGCAGCCAGCGTGTACATCCACTCCAAAGCCGGCGCTCTCGCCAGCGAGATGCTGGGCGTAAGATCGGTACTGGTCACCGATATTCTTGACGAGATCGGTCTGGCATTCAGCGAGCTGGAAGGCAAAATCTGAAACATCCTCATAAAATAACCGAATTATCCCCCGCCCTCAAAAAGGAGGTGCTTTCTTGACCGTAACCTACGGCATTATGGCACTGGTTGCCGCCATTCTGCTGATCGGCTACTCGGTGCTGATCGGCAAAAAAGAGCCGTGGCTGCTGCTTTTGTACATCTGCATTACCGTTGTTAATACCGGATATTTTCTGCTTGCCCTTTCAAAGTCGGTGGGCTTTGCCCTGTTTGCCAACGATCTGGCATATCTGGGCAGCGTGTTTTTGTCCACGTCCATGCTGCTTACCATCGTGCGTCTGTGCGGTTTCAAAATAAGCCGCAAGCTGGTCATCACCCTCATCGCCGCGGGCGCAGTTATGTTTGCCATCATCGCCACCTCGGGCATCCTGCCCTGGTACTACAGGGAGGTCTCGCTGGAGTTCGTGGACGGCGCCGCCAAGCTGAACAAGGTCTACGGCGTGCTGCATCCTCTGTATATGGTATATCTTGCGGCGTATTTTGCCGCCATGATAGCCTGCATCTTCCGGTCTTTGCGCCGACGGATCATCGCATCCCAGAAATACGCGTCGCTGCTGGCTATGATCGTGTTCGGCAATATCGCGGTATGGTTTGTGGAAAAGTTCATCCCATGGGATTTTGAGTTTTTGTCCATATCCTATCTGTTCAGCGAGATAATCCTGCTGGGTCTCTACTGGATGATGCAGGATTACGTGCGTCAGGATCTGGCGTATGCCCCACCCGCCGATACATATACGGATGCCTCCCCCAAGTGCGAAGACAAGCTGGCAAAAATCCTCGCCGCTTTGCCCGAAGGTGAAACTCTGGCAAGCCGCGAGCAGGAAATACTGGAGCTGATACTCCAAAGCAAAAAGCGCCGCGAGATCGCAGAGGCTCTTTGCCTGTCCGAAAA
>JAFYMQ010000015.1 GCA_017556565.1 Clostridia bacterium
GATATGCAGGATGTACGTTCCGCTGTTCCCGCATTCCTTGCTCTCATTATGATGCCTCTGACATACTCCATCTCCAACGGTATCGGTATCGGCGCTATCGCTTATACTCTGATCACCCTGTGCACCGGCAAGTACAAGAAGAGCGACATCCCCACCACCATCATCGCTATCCTGTTCATCCTGCGCTTCTGCCTGGTCACCATGTAATCACAATTACATTACCAAAACTAAAAAGCGGTGCATATGCACCGCTTTTTTGCTGCTTCTTTTACTGTTTGTTTTCCATTTCTTTGGCACATTCTTCGGTCAGCAGGCGTATAAAATCCTCGGTGCTGCCCGAGAGTGGCTTGTTTTTTCTTCTGTACAGATAGGTGGGGCGCTCCTCACCCTTGAGGGGCAGCAGCAGGGTATCGCTGGAAAACTGTCCGCGCCACGACACGCTGGGCACTATCGCCGCGCCCAACCCCATCTCCACGCACTTGCGGATATAGAATGGGTCGTCACTCTGTATGGCAATGTGGGGCGTAAATCCCATTCTCGCGCAGACGTCCCGTGTGAGGGTGTAGAGCGGCGAGCCTGCGCTCATGGACACGAATGCCTGTCCTTCCAGCGCCTCGGCGTCGGGCGGGAAGCTTGATGCAATGGGGCTGTCCCGCCTGACTGCCAGACACAGCTCCTCACGCAGCAGCAGGGTTCGGTCAAAATCCTTTGAGTCCATATTCTCTGTGGTGACTATCAGGTCAAAATCCTCGCCGGGTGAGGTGAGGGTGTGCTGTGCAACAATATCCACCTGGGGGTATTCCATACGAAACCGCTCGATAGCCTGCATGGTGATGCGCCTGATAGAGCCTACCAGAATACGCAGCTGCCCGCCGCTGCCTGCGGTGGTAATATCCTGAACCGCCGTGTCCAGCAGCTGCAGCACGCGGCTGATCTTGAGGTAAAACTCCCTGCCCTTGTCGCTCAGATGCACCCTGTTGGCGCTGCGGTCAAACAGCTTGGTGTCCAGCTCGCGCTCGAGCCGCTTTATGCTCTGTGATATATCCGACGGCGGCACACAGTACTGCGCTGCCGTGGCAGAAAAGTTCTCGCTCTCGGCAGCCGAACAAAAATATTTCAGCTGAAGTATCTCCATACAGAACACTCCCTTGCAATTGTCTTTTGAGTTGATTATATCGGGTTTTGCTGTAACTTTCAAGTTATAGCAGGTGTAATTCGTTTGATTATTTACAATATGCTGCACAAATGGTATCATCATAGCATACAAGAATAAAAAGGAGACTTTCTCATGCGTGAATACAAAGCCATCCGCTACGCTCCCTACAGGGAGACCCTGCTCGATATAATCCTGCCCGACGGCGAGTTTCGGGACGTTTTTATCTATCTGCACGGCGGCGGAATAGAAGAAGGCAGCCGCGACCAGTATCCCAAGCTTTTTGAGACACTTGCAAGCCGCAATATCGCATCGGTAACAGTCGATTACCGTATGTACCCCACCGCCCGCTATCCCGAGTTTATCGAGGATTGCGCCGCCGCCTGTGCATGGGTGCGTGACAATTTTGCCGCATATGCAGGCGAGGGCGAACGCAGATTCTTCCTCGGCGGCAGCTCGGCAGGCGGATACTTGAGCATGATGCTGTGCTTTGACAAGCGCTGGCTGGGCGCAGTGGGCATGAGCCCCGACGATTACGCAGGCTACATCCACGATGCAGGTCAGCCCACCAAGCACTTCAACGTGCTGCGCGAGCACGGTCAGGACAGCCGCAGGATCATCGTGGACGAAACCGCACCCCTCTATTATATCGGTGATGCCCCCGAGTATCCTCCCATGTACTTTATCGTGTCCGACAACGACATCAAAAACCGCTATGAGCAGACCCAGGTGGTGCTGGGCACACTCAGACACTTTGGCTACGATCAGTCCAAGATCAAATACACCCTGATGCCCGGCCGCCATTGCTTTGCCATGAAGAACCAGAACGAGCAGGGCGAAAACATTCTGGGCAAAATGGTCGCCGACTTTATCGAAGAAGTCAAGTAAAAAATCACCCCTTTGTCCCCGTGAATAAGCGGGCGGCAAAGGGGTTTTTGCCCTCTTTGGAAGCTTTAGTTTTACAGTTGCGTTGACTTTTGCTTTTAAGACTGATATTATATAATAAGATAGGTATATTATAAGCAAACGGGGAGCAAGTATGAGCAAGCTTATGACCCAGCTTACAAGAGTTATATTGACACTTGCGGTGTGCACGGTTTTGACGTGCAGCCTGTGTTTTGCTGCGCCAGAAAGCGGCTTTGCATCGGGTGACGGCAGCTCTCTCGACCCCTTTGTTATAGAGAATGTTGAGCAGCTGGAGTATTTTGCCGCTTCGGTAAACGGCGGCAACAGCTACAGCGGAATGTTTATTCTGTTGGGCGCCGACATATTCCTGTGCGACACGGATGACAGCGACTGGGCAAGCCGCGCCCCTGTCTGGCAGAGCATCGGCAGCGCCGAGTATCCCTTTGCAGGCAGTTTTGATGGCGGCGGACATACCGTCAGCGGTATGTATATAGATGGCGGCGAGTATTCGGGCTTTTTTGGCTACAGTCGGGGCGATATCCGCAATCTGAACGTCGGCACCTCTCAAATCAGCGGCGGCAGATACATTGGCGGTCTGTGCGCTTACAGCGAGAGCGGAATTATTATGGACTGCTTTAGCTCGGCCGAGATCACGGCAGGGGCTGATACCCTGTATACGGGCGGCATCTGCGGCTACAACAAGGGCGGCGCGGTCATAAACTGCGTCAATATGGGCACTATCCGCGGTGTCAGCGATATCGGCGGCATTTGCGGCGCAAGCCACGACACGGTCTACAACTGCACCAACAGCGGCAGCATCACCTCCACTGGTGATCACATAGGCGGCATTTGCGGCTGGAGCTATTACAGTATCAGCGGCGGCACCAACGAGAGCGCCGTTCTTGGCAAAAATTACGTGGGCGGCGTGTGCGGCGTCAATTTTGGCAACATAACCGAAAGCCGCAGCACCAACACCATACTGGGCATTTCTTATACCGCAGGTGTGTGCGGTTACAGCCTGCCCAACGCAAAGATAACCAACTCCTACAACACGGGCAAGGTCTCGGGTACAGGCTACATCGGCGGCGTGTGCGGTATGACCTATGCATCCGTCTCCGACTGCTATAATACCGCCCAGATCTCCGGCTACAAGAACGTCGGCGGTGTCACGGGCGCAGGCAGAGATATAACCGAGAGTTACAACGTAGGCGCGGTCTCGGGCAGCTCCAATATTGGCGGCATCTGCGGCGAGAATTATTCTTCGCTGGTCAGTGTCTGCTACAATCTGGGCACTGTTTCGGGCGTTGAGTACACAGGCGGTATCAGTGGCTACAACTACAGTATAATCATGGACTGCTACAACGCAGGTCAGATCATCGGCACTACACTTGCGGGCGGCATCTGCGGCAGAAACGCAGGCGGCGTTGTTTCCACCTGCTACAGCGCAAGCTCGGTGGAGGCGCAGTATTTTGCAGGCGCGCTCATAGGCAGCAACTCGCCGGACGGAGTGGTGCAGTACAACTATTATCTTGCCGAAACCGCCATCGACGGCAGCAAGACCGTCCAGAAGGGTATCGGCAGCGGCGCCGCAGGTCAGTATTGCGACGATACAGCCGGACAGACCACCGCGCTGACCGTTGCCAAAATGAAGCTTGCCGACAGCTTCACGGGCTTTGATTTTGACACCGTCTGGACCATAAAGGGCAACGAGACCTACCTCTATCCCGAGCTGAGATACGCAAGCTATGTTTCGGGCATCACTCTTGACAAAAAAGAGCTGACCTTTACAGAATACAAGCAGAGCGCCAAGCTGACAGTTACCATACCCTTCAACCTGACCCTGAACACACGGGTCGAGTGGACCTCCAGCAACGAGCAGGCGGTCACAGTCGACCAGAACGGTCTGGTCACCGCGGTAGGTACGGGCAGAGCCATTGTTATGGCAAGCCTCAGCGACGGCAGCTTCTTTGCCAGCTGCAATGTCAGCGCCGTTGTGCCCGAGCTTACCGTGGGCGCATCGGGCGGCAAACCCGGCGCGACTATCAGGCTCGACCTGACCGCGGCAAACAACCCGGGCTTTGATACCGTGTCCTTCAAGCTTAACTACAACACAGACAACCTTGCCCTTGAGAGCATCGAGAGCGAGCTGCTGACCCTGCTTGAGGGCAACGTGCTCAGCTATACCGGGCAGGATGCATATACAGACAGCGGCAAGCTTGCGGTACTGGTGTTCAGAATCAAGGATGCCACCGCGATAGCTACCTCGGCTATCCGTCTTGAGGTCACCGCCTGCACCAAAAACGGCGAGACAGTCACATGGAAGATAACAAACGGTGAGATCAAGATCACCGGCTTTGACCGCGGCGATATTAACAAAGACGGCAAGCTTGACGGTGAGGATGCAGTCGCGCTGCTCCGCCACCTCAACACCACCGAGCCTTTGCCTGATACCTCAATGTGTGACGTAAACCACGACGGCAAGATCAATATCCGGGATGTTATCTGTCTTGTCAACCACCTCAACGGCACCGCCCCCTTTGAACCCGAAGACACCACACAAGAACACGAGTAAAAATATAAGGGGTGCGCCAAATGCGCACCCCTGCGTTTTTATATATTCCTGTATTCTCTTGCGCCGTATATGGCGGTGCCCACACGCACCAGCGTAGCGCCCTCCTCGATAGCGGCAAGATAGCTGCCGCTCATACCCATGGACAGAGTATCGACAGAGTGGTTGGAGTATATGCTGCTTTGCAGCTTTTCAAAAAGCTTGCGCATCTGCTCAAAATACCGCCGCGTCTCGCTGTCCTCTGCACCTGCAGGCGGGATAGCCATCAGACCGCGCACACGGATACCGTCCATTGCGGCTGCCTGCTCTGCCAGCTCCCACAAGGCGCTCGGCGAGATGCCCGATTTGCTCTCCTCCAGCCCGATGTTGATCTCAAACAGTATATCCTGAGTGATCTGCTGCTTGCGTGCCTCACTGTTGATAGCCTCAAGCAGGCGCAGACTGTCAACACTCTGTATCATTCGGGCAGTGCCCACGACTTTTTTGACCTTGTTGGTCTGCAGATGGCCGATAAAATGCGCATCCTTGCCCAAATACGCCCCATCTTGTGCGTGGGCAACAAGCTCCTGCATATGATTTTCGCCGAATATATCCACGTCCAGCTGAGCGCTCAGCCGTACAGTCTCGCTTGTGCGGGTCTTGCACACGGCGCACAGGGTAATATCCCGCGGCTGCCTGAGAGACACCTTTGCGGCTTGGGCAATCTTGCCGCGAATATCGGCTATAGCCTGAGCCATTTGCTCCTGGGTAAAAACTGCCATGGTCATATCTCCTCGTATACCGCTCTGGGTCCGCCCACGTATTTGGGACGGGTGCGGGCGCACAGCAGAGAGGCGCAGCCAATCTGTTTGATACTCAGCCTGACGGGTACGGCAACCCGCTTGAGGTGCATGCCTATCAGAGTGCCGCCAATATCCATACCCGCGTCGGCGCATACGGCCTCGACGGCTACGGGGTCAGAGAAAGTCTTCCACGCGCAGGTGGCAAAAGACCCGCCGGCTTTGGGCTGGGGCACTACACAGACTATCTCGCAGCCACGTTTTTCGGCGTGCTGACGCTCCATAATAAGCACGCGGTTAAGATGCTCGCAGCATTGCACCGCAAGGTGAATACCACGCTCCTGCAGCAGGGGATAAATACCCTCAAAAGCAGCCTTGGCGGCATCAAGCGATGAGCCTTTGCCGATGGTCTGACCTATAATCTCGCTGCTTGAGCAGCCTATAACAAGCAGCTGCCCCGCCTTGAGAGATGCAAGCTCAATAAGCTCGGAAAGGGCGGCGCGTGCCTGAGCGGTAATCTGAGTGTACATTGTTCATCATCCTTTGGGTTTGATAGAGATATTTTACCACAAGCTTTGCCGTTTTACAATGGCGGCACAGGCTTACTGCCATGTCATCAATACAATTATTATACAAATATATCAGGAGGACACAACCATGATTTCTTTTGTTGCAGCCGGTGACTCCATGCTCCGCGATCACCTGCCCAATACCCCCGAGTTTCAGAAAGTCCGCGACTTCCTCAAGCGCGGCGACATCAGATTCACCAATCTTGAGGCAACCATCATAGACGACAGCTGCTTTGCCAATACCTACAGCGGCGGCGGTTATATTTTTACCGAGCCCTATGTTGTAGAAGACCTGAAAGATCTGGGCTTCAACGCCGTTTCCTGCGCCAATAACCATGCAATGGACTTTTCCTACAACGGTCTGCTCAACACCCGCAAGTGCCTCAAAGCCGCAGGCATCCCCTGCGCAGGCAGCGGCAGCAGCCTGTATGAGGCTTCCAAGCCTGCATTTATCAATACCAACAACGGCCGTGTAGCGCTTTTGTGTCAGGCTGCCCTCAACGGCGACTATGTCCACGCCCGCGCAGGCGACCCCCATCACGATTTCAAGAGCCGTCCCGGCATCAACCTGCTGCGCAGCTCAAAGGAGTTCCATGTGACCGAGGAGCAGATGGCTGTTCTGCAGGAGATCGTTGACAAGACCGATATGCACGGCGCCAAGAAGAGATCCATGGCACAGGGCTACACCTACGGCGTCAACCCCGAGCTGCTGGATATGGCAGGCGTCAAGTTCCGTGTTGCCGAAAAGAACGGCTACAAGGTCACCTGCAACCAGAAGGATCTGGACAGAATGTGCAAGCATATCAAAGGCGCGCTGATGAACTGCGACCACGCAATCGTATCTCTGCATTGCCACGCAATCCGCGGCGGCGACGATCTTATCGCTGATTATTATATGCAGGATTACGCTCACGCCTGCATCGACGCAGGTGCAAGCGCGGTTATCGGTCACGGTACCCACGTAATGCAGGGCATTGAGATATACAACGGCAAGCCTATCTTCTACAGCCTTGCAAACTTCATCTATCAGATCAAATACGCCACCCGCGTACCCATGGACATCTGCGAGACCCGCGGCTACGATCCCGATGACGTAGGCGCTGACGCAATGTTCCGCAAGCTTGCCCCCGGCAGCCTGACCGCTCACGAGCGTTACTACAAGACCATGCTGCCTTATTTCGAGTTCGAGGGTGACAAGCTGACCAAGCTTGAGATCCTGCCCATCAAGGTCTGCCGCTCCCAGCAGCCCTATAACATGGCAGGTGTGCCCCTTGCTGCCGACCCCTCCGAGATCATCGAGCAGCTTGAGTACGCAAGCAAGCCTTACGGCACACAGTTTGAGATCGACGGCGACCTTATCCGCGTCAAACTGTAAGAGTATATATAGCAGCAAAGCGCATTGCAGATAGCCTGCAATGCGCTTTTTTCATCGGTTGAGCAAATATATGCCGATATTGAGATAGAGTGCAAAGCTGCTCCACAGAATATACGGTATCTGCAGCTTTGCGCTGAGAGGGTCTGCTTTGCGGTAGTAATAAAACGTCCGCAGTATAAAAAACACCATCACACCCAGCCACAAAGCCCCCAGCAGGAACATACGGAAGCGGAAAAATATCACACTCCACAAAAAGTTCATGAACAAACTTACCCCATAGCTGAGCAGTCCGTGCTCCCGGGCCGATTTGTTGCGGTCTGACAGATATACCCGCGCCGAGCTGACCCCCATCAGTATATACAAGAGTGTCCACACCACGGGAAACAGCCACGAAGGCGGCGCAAGGGGCGGGGAGACAATATCTTTGTATATATCCATACTGCCGCGGGTGAGCAGCGCGGACAGACCACCGGCAGCCAGCGGGATAAGTATGGCAAACAGATAGGTTTTCCAATGTTTTTTCATGTTTTTGCACCTCGTTTTTGTATATTTTATGGGGATTTGGTGCTATGTATGCGCAGAGTAGGTTGGAAAAAGCGCAAAAATCGGTTATACTGTCTATGCAAAGGAGTGACAGAAATGGATACATATATAACCGGCGCGGTCGTGCGCCAACTTCGCGAAAAGCGGGGTCTGACCCAGGCGCAGCTTGCCGAAAAACTCCACGTCAGCGACAAGACGGTGTCCAAGTGGGAGACTGCAAAAGGTCTGCCCGATATATCGCTGGTCGAGCCGCTGGCTCAGGCGCTGGGCGTGTCGGTAATCGAGCTGATGCAGGGCGAGCAGGTACAAAACCGCAACCTGTCGGGCAATATGCTCAGATGCAGGTTCTATGTCTGTCCCATATGCGGCAACGTTATTCACACTCTGGGCGAGGCTCTTATCAGCTGCTGCGGTGTGACTTTGCCGCCTTTGAGCGCTGAGGACTGTGACGATGAGCATATGATAGAGATGCAGAGCGTGGAGGACGAGCAGTTTGTCACCATTCAGCATCCCATGACCAAGGGGCATTATATATCTTTTTTGGCGTACGTGACCTCGGACAGATGTCAGATAGTCAAGCTTTATCCCGAGGGTGAGGCGCAGGCTCGGCTTCCCGTGCGTAGGTTTGGACTGCTTTACGCATACTGTAATCATCACGGACTTTTCCGCAAAAAACTGGGCTGAAAGGCCCTTTTTTGCTTGCACGGAAGATGAGGCAAGGGTATAATTAACCCAAACCCAACACAAGGGAGGACAAAAAATGCTCAAAGATATACTCGCGTCCCGCGACCTGCTGCCCATAACCCAAATGAACGACGGCACACCCGCCACCGCGGACAACTGGAGCGCCCGCCGCGCCGAGATGCTAAAGCTGCTGGAGACCCACTCCTACGGCGTTACCCCTCCCGCACCCGCTTGGGTCAAGGGCGAGATCACCCGCGAGTATGCCCGATGCTGCGCAGGCAAAGCCCTCGAGCATGATATAGACCTGACCTTCCCCACCCCCGGCGGCGAGTTTACCTTCCCGCTGGTGCTGATGCGCCCGCTGCATGTACCTAAGCCCCCGGTGTTTTTGTATATCAGCTTTTCGGGTAAGCATAACAACTATATCCCAGTCGAGGAAATAATCGACAACGGATTTGCGTTCGCGACCTTCTGCTATCTTGACGTGGTCAATGACAAGCTTTTTGGCGACTACTCGGACGGTCTTGCCAAAATGTTCGGCGTCACAAAGGAAAACCGCACCCCCACCACGTGGGGCAAGATCGGTATGTGGGCGTACGGCGCATCCAGAGCTCTCGACTACCTGCTGACTCGCGACGATATAGATGCCCGCCACACCGCCGTCATCGGTCACTCGC
>JAFYMQ010000016.1 GCA_017556565.1 Clostridia bacterium
CTCGGCAAGAGGCTCGGGCTTAGGCTCGGGCTGGGTGGCGCCTGCATCCGAAGAGCCGCTGCCTGCAGGATCGTTATTGCCGCTGTCTGCGCCGCCGGAAGGCTTGTCATTGCCGCCGTTGGGGGTATCGGGGGTATCGGTGGTGGTGTCACCCGATGTGCTGCCGGGGTTTTCGCCTGTGGTGTCGTTTTGCTTGTCTTTTTTGCCGCAGGCAAAGCAGAACGCCAGGCAAAGTATAAGTATTACTGCCAGAAGTTTTTTCATATTACAGCACCGCCTTTTTGAACATAAGTATTGCTTATACGTCTATTTTAATCCTAAACGGAAATATATGCAAGAAAAAATAGCTAAGAGCTAATAGTGAATAGCTAATAGCTGAGGTATCCGCTTCGCGGATAAATTAAATAGCACCACCTCATCCGTCTCGCTTTGCTCGACACCTTCCCCTACATAGGGGAAGGCTTAATAGAGGTGTCCGCATAGCGGACGCTATTTAATAGGTCGGCGCAGCCGACACCATAGCTATTAGCTCTTAGCTCTTCGCTCTTAGCTATTTCCCAAAAACTCCTGTATCAATGCGTCCGGGCTTACATCCTGCACCGCGACCGGCACAAGCAGCTCAAGCAGTTCCATCAGTCTGTCGGCGCCGGTTTCACGGAGCAGGGTTTTGTCCATTCCTCTCAAGCTGCCACGCAGGCAGGATGCGTACACGTTGAGTTCATAGGACATAAACGTGTTGATAAATATATCGGCAGAGTCCTTGTAGGGGTCGATATACAGCCGCTCGCCGCGGCAGACCGACCGATATTTGCCCAAAGTTGCTTCAAAAGAGCTGCCGCGATGGGTCTTGTCACGCATCAGGCGGCGCAGCAGACGGATCTGCTGCTGGGTGATGTTGCCGCCCTCAAGCTCCACCTCGACATCGGGGCATATGTAGATGCGGCGGCTGAAGCTCTGATCGGGCAGCACCTGAGGATTGAGGGCATGGATGCCTTCGAATATGATTATCTCGCCTTTTTTCCGCTTGACGGGCACGGTCAGGTTTGACCTGCGCTGATTTGCAAAGTCAAAGGTGGGCATATCCACAGCCTTTCCCTCTGCCATCATAGCGGTGTGGCGGGCAAAAAGTTCCATGTCAAGGTTGAGGGGGGACTCAAGGTCGTGCCTGCCCTCCTCGTCAAGGGGCACAACACCGTCGTCGCGGCGGTAAAAATAATTGTCCATAGGCACGGTATGCGCCTCGTGCCCCATATCGTCCAGATATTTTTCAAGCTTGTGGGCGGTGGTGGTCTTGCCGCTGCCCGACGGGCCCGCAAGCAGGATTATGGGGCAGGTATCGGCAGTTTTTGCGATATTCTGAGCGGCAGCCAGCAGGCTGTCCTCATAAATACTGTCAAAACGCTCTATGGCAAGCTTGCCCAGCCGAGCGTAAAGATTGAGCATATCAAGAGTGTAAGAAATCATAAGAAAACCTCCGAAAAAGGAATGCAGAAGGCAGAAAAAGCTAATAGTGAATAGCTAATAGTGAATAGCGAAGGCGCGATTTATAAAGCTTTAGGGGAAATCGATGGATTGGCGGGAGGGCACGGAGACCCTCCCCTACAAGGACTTCAGGGGAAATCTATGGGTTGGCGGGAGGGGAAACCCCTCCCCTACATGCTAAGAACAAGCCTCGGTGGAAATCGATGGGTTGGCGGGAGGGCACGGAGACCCTCCCCTACTGTAGGGACAGGCGTCCTCGACTGTCCACGTTATTAAATCCATCCGCGAAGCGGATACCGCAGCTATTAGCTATTAGCTCTTAGTTATTAGCTATCAGAAACGCGAAAAGTGCTATTTGCAGCCTCGGGGGAACGGGGATTTCGCGCATTATGGAAGCAACACTAGCGAAGACAGTGCTTTTTGCACGGCGAGCGACGGGTTGCGAGCCAGAATCGGGAAATCAGTCCGTTCCCTACATAAAGCTCTATGCAAAACGGCGGCATCCCACAAGATGCCACCGTTTTGTTACAACTTTCAATCTTATTTGTCAGCGGAGACGATAGTAAGAGTACTATAGGGAATAGTAATACCCTGCTCGTCAAAGGCTGCCTTGATGCGCTCAAGCAGAGAGGAGCGGAGTTCCCAATAATCGCCGGGCTTGGTCCATACTCTTACCATGATGTTGACAGAGGAAGAATCGAAGTCCCATACACGGATGAAGGGAGCAGTGTCCATAAGGATGCGCTCGTCGGTGGCGACGACCTGAGCCAGAACCTGCTTTGCCTTGTCGGTGCTGTCGTTGTAAGAGATGGGGATAGTCAGATCGAGACGGCGCTTGTCCTCGGTGGAGTAGTTGACGACGGTTTCGCCTGCCAGCTTGCCGTTGGGGATGCAAACGCGCTGATTGGTGCCGGTCATAAGTACGGTGTGGGTCAGACCGATGCGTACAACAGAGCCTTCGGAGCTGCCTGCTGCGATCCAGTGTCCGGTCAGGAAGGGCTTGGAAGCCATGATGAAGATACCGCTTGCGATATTTTCAACAGTGCTCTGCAGGGACAGGGACAGTGCCAGACCCAGAGTACCCAGCAGGGTAATAAGGGATGTGGTGGGGATGGACAGCATTTCGGCGCAGATCAGGGCAACAAGGGCGCAGCCGCCAACCTGAACTACGACCAGCAGCAGTTTTTCCACGCTGGGATCGAGACGGTCGCTCTTTGCAAAAGCTTTTGCAGCTACCTTGACTGCCAGCTTGACCAGCAGCAGGCCGATGACCAGAACGATGATGGTGCCAACAACGGGAGCAAGTGCGCCCAGACCGAGGTTGGTCAGGTGTTCGAGAAATCTTTCCATAATTATCCTCCTATGAATATATGTGTTGATAAGATTATAACACGGCAAAGCAAAAATTGCAAACCAATAAAGAGCGAATAGCTAATAGCTAAGAGCTAAGAGCTATGGTGTCGGCTGCGCCGACCTATTAAATAGCGTCCGCGAAGCGGACACCTCTATTAAGCCTTCCCCTATGCAGGGGAAGGTGTCGAGCAAAGCGAGACGGATGAGGTGGTGCTATTTAATTTATCCGCTATGCGGACACCTTCGCTATTCGCTATTCACTATTAGCTATTAGCTAAAATATCTTATTTTCCGCCGCCGGCATCCAAAAATGCCTGGAGTATTATCGAGGCGGCGACGGCATCGACTTTTGCCCTCTGCTTGCCTTTCTTTTTGCCCGCGTCAGAAAGCAGGCGGTTGGCGGTGACCGACGTGCCGCGCTCGTCCCACATTACAACAGGCAATAAGCAGGCAGCTTTAAGCTCCTCGGCAAAAGCGCGGGCTTTTGCAGCGCGGTCACCCTCGCTGCCGTCCATGTTGAGGGGCAGACCGACCACGACTTTTTGGGCGCGTTCGGCTTTGAGCTCGGCGCAGATTTTTTTTATAAGTTCGGCTTTGGAATTGGCGGTCAGGGTCAGCGCTCTGCCCGAAATAAACCCGGTCAGATCGGAAAACGCCAACCCGGTACGGACATCACCGAAATCGATTGCGGCTACTTTCATATTCTCAGTCCCTTCGATTATAGCTAATAGCTAAGAGCTAAGAGCTAATAGCTGTGGTATCCGCTTCGCGGATTTTATTGAATAAGTCGCCGTAGGCGACACAATAGCTATTAGCTATTCACTATCAGCTATTAGCTATCATAGTCTCCACGATCTCGTCGCGGATTTTGTCCCGATTGGTATTGATCATCAGCGCTACGCCGACGCCTTTTTCGGGGCAGACGAACATATTGCTTCTGTATGCGCTGAGCCAGCCGGTGTGGCCGAAGCAAGCGAACTCACCGTAGTTGCGGTGATGCAGGCCGAGAGAGTGCATATGTCCGTTTTCGCGCACCTGCTGGGGGCGGAGCATTTCTTCCATAGTCTGCTCGCTGATGATCCGCTCGCCGCTGTCTGCAACACCCTTTCGCATAAACAGACGCATCAGTTTGCACAGCTGGGTGGGGTTGGAGAAGATCTCGCCCGAGCCGAACCGTGTGCCTTCGCTGGTGATGTTGTGGATGACCGAGAACACTCCGTCCTCCTCCTTGTGGGGCAGGGAGAAGGGATAGGTGCACCACTGATTGATATCGTAGAAGGTGCGGTCCATGCCCAAAGGCTCAAGCACAAGCTCACGCACCAGCTGGGTAAAGGGCTTTCCTCCCACCGTCTGCGCCAGATAGCTTGCTATGGCAAAGCCGTAGTTGGAGTAGAGGAACACGCCGTCACCGGGATCACTGAACATCTCGAGTCTGGGGATCAGATCGTTTATACGTCTGCCCAGATCGCGCTCGTCGCGGGGGCCGTCATGGTAGATATCGCCGCTGAGACCTGCCGAGTGGGTCAGCAGATGGCGCAGGGTGACCTTTTCGGCTGTGCCGGGGCGGGAAAACTCCAGATCGGGCAGGTGCTTTTTGACCGGCTCGTCAAGTGCCAGCTCGCCGCGGTCGACCAGGATCATATTGGTCAGGGCGTTAAAGACCTTTGTAATAGATGCGATCTTGTACAGGGTGTCGGGGGTGGTTTTGAGCTGGGGGCGCTCGATGCTCTCCACACCGAACTCGCCCGAGTAGATAATGCCGTTTTGGTCGGTTATAGCCACCGACATACCGGCTATTTTATGCTCCTCGAGGATATTTTGCAGATATTTGTCCAGATATTCTTTGTTGACCATAGTGCACCTCAGCTGTTGATAGCTTTGTCAAATGCGATGGTGGACAGGATGTAGATCTTCATGGCCTTCATGTAGTCGTCGATGACCAGCGCCTCGTCGGGCTGATGGATACCGCCATGGCCGGGGATCTTGACGGGGTTTTTGCCCGGGAAGGTGGGGCCGAATGCAAAAGCGTTCTTGAGCAGTCTTGCATAGGTGCCGCCGCCCATTGTGTAGGCTTTGGCGTCTTTGTTGCCGGTGATCTGACGATAAAGCTCCACCGCTGCCGAAATGACGGGGTCGGTGGGCGGGATGTAAAAGCCCTGAGAAATGCGGTAGCCGACGTTGTTGTAGGCGGGGTCGGCGGACAGGGCAAAGCCGTTTGCCTCAAAGAACCTGCCGCAGCCCTGCGCCATTTTTTCGGCATCCTGAGCCACGCAGACGCGGCTGTCATAGCTGAGATTGAGGCGGCCGTCAACAGTCTCGGCGATAGTGCAGACCAGAGTGCTCTTGCCCATCTGCTCGTCCTCATAAGCCACGCCCATAGCCTCGCCGTA
>JAFYMQ010000017.1 GCA_017556565.1 Clostridia bacterium
AGGGTACTTCCCAATGGGAAGCACCCTTTGTTTTATGCGTATTGATTGACGTGTCGAACCGGAGGTGAGACCCCGGGGAGCGATGGGAGCGCTGCTTGTAGCAGATGAAGCGACCTGAGCGAGTGGCAGCAACTTGGCGATTGGCAAGTGAGCTTTGCGAACGATGACAGAGCCGTAGTTGCAACAGGACACCGGCACCAATAAATGAGCGGCATCTCTCTGTGAGAGGTGCCGCTTTTTTGCTTCAATGATATCCATTCCCGTATGTCACGAATGATATATGCGAAGCGTCAGAGGGAACGGATATTATATCATATTTGCCACAGGGCAAATATATCATGCGGCGTCAGCCGTATATCATATTGCCGGCAGGCAATATATCATTCCATTCCGTCCCTCTCACTCTACCCAGAATCGGGCTACGGGTTTTGCGCCGCTTTTGTCCACGGTTATGCCCAGTCTGCCCTGCTTATGCAGTGCCCACAGCGCTTCGTACACTGCGGTGCCGGTGGGTTTGAGCAGACCGCCTTCCACCGCGTATTTGCAGTCCACCATAGGCTCGCTCCACACATCCGGCATGGCGGGGATTTCGTAGAGGGATTTTGGGCTGTTTTTCTGCCCCTTGAGGGCTTCTTCCACACGCCTGTAGGTCTCGGCGGCAATGCGGTAATCGATCTGCTCCACCCTTACTGTCTCAAGGGTCGTGGACAGAATATTGACACCTGCGGGGGTTATCTGTGACACCGACGTGGGCGGCAGAGAAATGATGGGGGAATTGTGCAGATCTTCGGGCAGAGCCAGCGCCGAAGTCGCCATAAAAGTCTCGCCCTGCCCAACGGCTGCCACCATGGGTCGGGTAACGATGCCCGCCGTGATTGTGTCGGGCAGATCGGCGTGAACGTGCAGCGCCACAATGTTTGCGGGCGCGGTCTCAAGAGCCAGTTTGGTGGCTTGGGCAAGGTCGGCCCCCAGTGTATTTTTGGTGGAGTTTTTGACCTTGTCGCCTATAAACAGCGAGTAAAACTCGGTGAAACTGTAGCTCATTTTGTTATTCAGCACCCGACGCAGGGGTGTGTTGCTTTTGTCCTCGAAGAGGGACTTTATAGTCAGGCCGCGGTCAAAAAACTCCTGCATGATGCCATTGAAATTGTCCCAATATTCGGGGGTGCGGACACCGCGGGAAGTGCCGTTGAGCACCAAAGCAAGCTTGCCGCTGTCATCGGTAAAAGGATGGGCGTGAGCCTGCAGATTGTCACGGGTACGGGAGTGGATGATGCCCACGCTGCCCGGAAAATGCAGCGCATCCGTCCGCTCAAGCAGCACGTCAAGATCGCCCACAACCTTTGCGGTATAAAGCTTTCCGTCATGTATGGTGGCGATGCCCGTACTCAGTCCGCCGTCAAAATACTGCTGTCTGCGGAGCATGTCCACCAGAATGGGTGCGGCAGGTCTGTGCCCTGCGTAACCGGCTATCATACACATATCCTATCCCCCGAAAATCTGTTTGGCATAATTATATTGTATCGCCCGGCCAAAGTCAAGAAACCCCGCCCGATTGGGAAAATGGTCGGTTTGTGCCAAAATCTCTCCGCACCAATTATCCTCGCCATATGCTCCAAAATATGCTATACTATACCCATATCCCCTAATGCAGGAGGAAAAATATGAAGGTTTGTATTGCTATAGATTCGCTGAAGGGGTCTTTGACCACCTTTGAGGCTGGCGAAAGCGCAAAGGAGGGCATTCTGCGTGCCTGCCCCGATGCAGTTGTCGACGTGCGCCCCATGGCTGACGGCGGCGAGGGCACAATGGAGGCTCTGACCCGTGCTCTGGGCGGCGAGACGGTGGAGGCTACGGTCTGCGGCCCGCTGGGCAGCCCTGTGACCGCCCGCTACGGAATATCCGGCACAACCGCGCTGATGGAGATGGCGCAGGCATCGGGCATCACTCTGGTGTCGCGGGATGAGCTGGATCCCATGGCGGCCACCACTTATGGCGTGGGTCAGATGATCGTCGATGCCATAAATCGCGGCTGCCGCAGCTTTGTCATGGGTATCGGCGGCAGCGCTACCAACGACGGCGGCATGGGTATGCTGCAGGCGCTGGGTGTACGGTTTGTGGACGAAAACGGCCTTACTCTCCCCTGCCGCGGCGACAGTCTGGGCAACGTCAAAACCATCGATATATCGGGTGTTTTACCCCAATTGTACGAGTGCGAGTTCAGTATAGCCTGTGATGTAAAAAATCCACTGTGCGGAGACAATGGCTGCTCTGCAATATTCGGCCCGCAAAAGGGACTGGGCGATAGGCAGGTGCCCCTTATGGACAGCTGGCTGGGTGAGTATTCCAAGCTTGTGCAGAGCATACTCCCCCACGCCGATCCCTGCGCCCCGGGCGCAGGCGCAGCCGGCGGACTGGGTTTTGCGCTGATGGCGTTTTGCCGCGCACGGCTACGCTCGGGCATAGATCTGGTCATGGACGCCACCGACCTGGAGGAGCATATCAAGGCTGCCGACCTGGTCATCACCGGCGAGGGCAAGCTTGACAAGCAGTCCTGCATGGGCAAGGCTCCCTCAGGTGTGGCGCGGCTCTCCAAAAAGCACGGCAAGCTGTGTATAGCTCTGTGCGGCGCGGCCGATGAGGATGCAAGAAGCTGCAACGAGCGGGGCATCAATGCCTATTTCCCCATCCTGCGCACCCCCTGCTCGCTGGATGACGCCATGGATAAAAAGACAGCCAAAGCCAACATGGCAGCCGCTGCCGAGCAGGTCATGCGGCTTGTGCTGGCGGTGAAAAGCTAAGACCAAGGGTCTGCAATGGCTGCCCGATCCCGAAAATATACCGTCACAACTCGACAGATCCAGCGGACAGAAAACCCCAAAAATCCTCGCAAAATATAAACTATAAGTAAAATAAAGCGCATATACAACAATCTGTATAATACAGTATGTTGTATATGCGTTGTTTTATACTATACGGAATTGTACTCAGCCAAGCTTGACGGGCGCTTCCTGCAGGGAAACTTTGATAGTGCCGCCGCGAATAAACTGCTCGCCCACCTCTCTGAATCCCATGACCTTGTGGAAATTGAGGCTGGGTTCATTGTAGGGAATAGTGTCGATCTCGCAGGTAACGTGCTCGATGCCCTGACCTGCCGCCTGCTCAAAAACTGCCTCGTAGAACTTTCTGCCGATACCGATACCGCGGAAAGGCGCATCAATGACGATGCGGTCAATGTACAAAATCTCAGGGTAATTGCGGCTGAACCACAGGTAATTTTCGCTCTTGTAGTAGTCAAGACCCTCGCGCAGAGTCACGATAAAACCTGCCGGGACGGAGTCGACCTCGGCAACCCAAACCATGGCAGCCGTGTCCATAAACTTGCGCAGCTTTGCCTCATCCATGGGAGAAAGCACCTCTACGTTCTCCTCATTTACACGGAGAATAAAGTCTATATCCCTCTCCTGCGCCGGACGAAGGGTAATGTTTTTGCTCATATATATGCCCACCTTTTTGTCTGTGTTGTTGATTTAATATAATAGTACAAAATCTATTGTGGATTGTCAACCATGAGTTAGGATCGGGTGCAAAATCTCTCCCCAATCTGCTAAAAACAACGCCCCTCGTTCTCCCCCATTTTGTCCACTCATACAATACACAAAAACACCTGCGAAGAAGCTCTTCGCAGGTGTTTAATTTACATTTCAGTCCGGGTATTTTTGAGATGATTTTTATCAGTTTGCGGGCGGGCACGGAGACCCGCCCCTACAACGCACCATAAAATATGCCCGGGATTTTGTGCAGATTTCGTTCATATGCAAATAACGCGAGGGTTGACAGTACTCTGTGTACGGCGACCCGAGAGTTATGCAGCAGATGGGCGGAAGGTGCGCAAAATCAAAACTTACTCTTCATTTCCTTTGTAATAATCTCTACTCCGCCGAGGTATTTACGCAGCACTTCAGGCACTACGATGCTGCCGTCTGCACGCTGATTCTGCTCTACGACTGCGGGCAGGATACGGGAGGTTGCCAGACCGGAGCCGTTGAGGGTGTGCATAAGCTCGATTTTGCCGGTATCGTCGCGGCGGAAACGCATATTACCGCGGCGAGCCTGATAATCACGTGCATTGGAGACAGAGGAGACCTCTTTGTAGCCATTCATGGAGGGGATATGGATCTCGATATCGTAGGTGCGAGCCATGGATGCAGAGCAGTCGCCTGCAGCCAGCTTTACGGTGCGGAAATGGAAGCCCAGACCGGATACCAGGTTTTCTGCCTTCTTTACCAGCTCTTCGAATGCTGCATCGGAGTCCTCAGGCTTGGTAAACTGTACCATTTCGACCTTGTTGAACTGATGTCCGCGCACCATTCCGCGCTCGTCTGCACGGTAGGAGCCTGCCTCACGACGGAAGCAAGGTGTGTAGGAGATATACTTGCGGGGCAGATCAGCCTCGGTGAGGATCTCGTCGCGGTGCAGAGCCACCAGAGCGGTCTCTGCGGTGGGCAGCATGAATCTTCTGCGCTCGTCCTCGGCAGTCTCCAGCCAGTACACGTCCTCAGCAAACTTGGGGAACTGACCTGCGGTCAGGCCGCACTCGTAGGACAGCATATGGGGAACAAGCACCAGCTCGTAGCCGTCTGCGATGTGTGTATCAACAAAGTAGTTGAGCAGCGCCCACTCCAGACGCGCACCCCAGCCGCGATAGATCCAGAAACCGCTTCCGGACAGCTTGGTGCCGCGGGGATAGTCGATCAGACCCAGATCGGTGCACAGATCAACGTGGTTTTTGGGCTCAAAATCAAACTTATGGGGCTCACCGAACAGGCGGATCTCCTGATTGTTCTCCTTGCCGCCGCCCAGCAGGTCTTCATCGGGCAGGTTGGGCAGGGACAGCATATAGTTGCGGTACTCGATTTCGACCTTTTCCAGCTCGGCTTCGATGTTTTTGATCTCGTTTGCCAGTTCCTTCATCTTTGCGAATACGGGAGCAACGTCCTCTCCTGCCTTTTTCATGGCAGGAATCTGCTTGGAGACCTTGTTCTGCTCGCTCTTCATGCTCTCGGTCTTCTGGATGAGGGTACGGCGCAGTTCGTCAAGCTCCAGGATCTTTGCAACCTCCTCGGATGCGTCCTTTTCCTTTCTTGCGAACAGTTCTATAACTTTCTGGGGATCTTCCTTGATTTTTCTGATATCGATCATTGTTTTTTCCTCACTTTATGTTTTTCAGGGCTTCACAGACCTTTTCCAGGTCCTCGTTGCCGTAATATTCGATGGTAAGCTTACCTTTTTTGGCACCGTGTTTGATGCTGATGCGGTGACCGGTGCTGCTTGACATATCCTGCTCAAGCTTTTTGATATAGATAGCTGCCATATCGTTCTTTTTTGTGGCTTCTTTGGGCTCTTTGAGCAGGTTTTTGACCAGTTCTTCGGTCTCACGAACGCTCAGTTCCTTCAAAACCACCTGTGCAGCAGCTTCTTTTATCTTCTTTTCGCTTTCAAGGGGCAGCAATGCACGGGCGTGACCCGCTGTAAGTTCCCCTGCCGAAAGCATCTCCTTTATCTCCTCAGGCAGCGCAAGCAGCCTTATCGAGTTGGCAATGGCCGATCTGGACCGTCCGATACGCTCGGAAGCCTCGCTCTGGGTCAGTCCCATACGCTCGATGAGGGTAAAATAACCCTCCGCCTCCTCAATGGGATTCAGGTCCTCCCTCTGCAGATTTTCAATCAGAGCCAGTTCATAGGTCTTTTTTTCATCTGCTTCCAGCACAATAGCGGGTATCTCGCTGAGACCTGCCATTCTTGCAGCTCTCCAGCGGCGCTCACCTGCTATAATCTGGTATGTGTCGCCCGTTCTTCGCACGGTGATGGGAGTGATAACACCGTGCTGCTTAATACTCTCTGCCAGATCGCTGAGCTTTTCAGCGTCAAACTCGTGGCGGGGCTGGTCTTTGTTGGGTTCTACGTCGCTGAGACGGAGACCTTTTACGCTCTCCTCTGCGGCCGATTCATCTCTGAATATGGCATTAAGCCCTTTTCCCAAGCCTTTTCCCGTTGTCACGTCTATCCCTCCTTTAGTTTTTTGAGCCGAACTCGGCAGCCAGCGCGTTGTACGCCTCTGCCCCGCGCGAGGTTCGGTCGTATGCTATTATCGGCAATCCGTGTGAAGGCGCCTCAGACAGACGCACGTTGCGCGGAATAACCGTTTTGTAGACCTTTTTACCAAAGTATTTTTTGATTTCCTCGGCAACCTGAATGGTCAGGTTGGTTCTGCCGTCATACATGGTCAGAACGATGCCCTCAATGTCAATATTGGGGTTGATTTTCTTTTTGACAGCCTTGATTGAGTTGACCAGCTGCGAAAGTCCCTCCAGCGCGTAATATTCGCACTGCATGGGCACCAGAACGGTGTCACAAACCGCCAGCGCGTTGAGTGTAAGCATACCCAGAGAGGGCGGACAATCTATAAAAATAAAGTCATAGTTGTCGCGGCTACGATCAAGCACAGCTTTGAGGCGGTATTCGCGGTCGTCCATCATGGCAACCTCCTGCTCGGCGGCGGCAAGACGGATATCTGCAGGCAGAACGTCGCACCACTTGGTCTTTTTTACGGGCACGTCAACACCCGCCACAAGACCGTCGTAGATACTCTCGCCCTCTTTTACCTGAACGCCCAGACCGGAAGTAGCATTGCTCTGGGGGTCAAAATCGCATAAAAGCACCTTTTTGCCCATTGCCGCAACGCAGCAAGCAAGGTTAAGGCAGGTGGTAGTCTTTCCGACGCCGCCCTTTTGGTTAGCAACAGCAATAATTTTGCCCATTTTGACCCTCCTTGAGTGTAGTATCTCTATTATAGACTCAACAGGACAAAAATGCAATAGGAATAAGGGTTTTCGGGCACAAAATAACAAATGTTTCACGTGAAACAAGCCGCCAAAAGCGCATTGAGCCAGTGCCTGCGGCACAACCAAACAGTTTGCTCCGCAAACGCTAAATTATGCTTCACATAGCGCTGATGTTTCACGTGAAACATCAGCGCTGCACGGCAGAGGCGATACGCACGGTCACCACCGTGTCTCTGTCAGCCACACTCTGCTGCACGTCCACGACAAAGCCGGACATCTCCATAGTCCTGACCGCACGGGCAAGGGTGTTGAGGAATATCCGCACGTCTTTTATATATATTGTATCCTTTTGTGTCGGTTTTTGTCGATTATTGCCCGTATCCCCCGATCTGTCTGCCCTGTCCAGCATATTATCCACCATTTTTTCGGTCTGTTCGACGGTGTATGCCTTTATCACCGCGGTTTGGGCGCCCAGCGCCTGCTCATCGGCAGACAACCTGAGCAGAGCACGGGCGTGGCGCTCACTAAGTCCGCTCTCGCGGATTATCTCCACGGCTTTGGGCGACAGTTTGAGCAGGCGCAGCTTATTGGCAACGGCGCTTTGGGTCTTGCCGATCTTTTGGGCGGTCTGCTGCTGGGTCAGGCCGTATTTTTCTATAAGATTGCGCAGAGATAGTGCCTCCTCGAAGAAATCCAGATCTTTTCTCTGCAGATTTTCCACCACCGCCATAAAGGAGCTGCCTTCTTCGTCGGTTTCCAGTATATAGCAGGGCACCTGCCTGAGCCCCGCCATTTTGGATGCCATCAGCCGCCTCTCCCCTGCTATCAGCTCAAAACCGCCCTTTTCCGCACGTCTTACGGTCAGCGGCGTGATTATTCCGCAGCTTTTTATACTGTCGGCAAGCTGAGACAGTGCATCGGGATCGAATATTTTGCGCGGTTGGTTGGGGTTGGGTACTATGTCCTCTACGGCTATTTTGCGAAAATCGCGGGTTTTAAGCAGCGCCATTTTGCCACATCCTTTCGTGCCAAGAATAACATAGGGAAATAATGAATATTATCGAAAAATACCCTTTTCTCCCTTTTTCCTGCGACAAATTGGGCAAAAACGCACCCAAATATGCTATTATTTCACATTTCCCACCATCACCCGACACTAAAAAAGCATACAAAAAGACCGCTGCAAGAGCGGTCTTTCGGTTTTGATTGGGTTTTGATAGGGTTTTGACTTACTTCTTGAGAGAGTCGCGGATCTCTCTGAGCAGAGCCAGCTCTTCCTGCTTGAGGGCTGCTTCTGCAGCTGCCTTCTCGGCTGCGATCTTGTCTTCCTCAGCCTTCTTGGCTGCGGCTGCTGCATCGTCAGCTGCCTTCTTGGCTGCTGCGGCTGCTTCTTCCTCAAGGCGCTTCTTCTCGCCGGCCTTTGCGATCAGACGAACGACCACAAAGATAACGAAAGCGATGATAAGGAAGTTGATGATCATCTGGACGAAGTTGCCGTAACGGATAGCGTTGTCGATAACTTCTACGCCGTCAGCGTCCAGATGAGACTTGAGTACCCACTGCTTGTCGGTAAAGTCTACACCGCCGGTGCAAACGCCGATAACAGGAGTGATGATGTCCTTGACCAGGCTGTTAACAATAGCGGTGAAAGCGGAGCCGACTACGACGCCGACTGCCATGTCAACAACATTGCCGCGGGTGATGAACTTCTTGAAATCCTGGAAAAACTTTTTCATGTGAAAAATCCCCCTGAAAAATATGTATTTGTGATAATATTGTACACTTTTTGTTCGCCGAGGTCAAGTACTCTTTTCATTTTGATTAAAATGTGTTATAATTATAATGTATAAGTATGTTTATATGAGGTGACTCAAGTGAACAAAGTCATAGTTGCCCCCTCGGGCGGCGGTCTGCCCGCCGCAATCGGCATCGTCAGGATGTCGGGTGAGGATACTTTTGCCGTGCTTGACCGTATATTCAAGGCAAAATGCCGCAAAACCGCCGAAAATCGACAAATAAGCCGCCTGTATTACGGCACTCTGCTTGCACGCGACGGCAAGACTCTCGATCTGTGTATGGCGGTGTGTTTCCGCGCTCCTGCCTCCTATACGGGCGAAAATATGGCAGAAATATACTGTCACGGCTCCTCTGCCGTGGTCGCTGCGGCCATCGAGAGCGCAATTGCCGCCGGTGCGCGGTTTGCCGAGCCCGGTGAGTTCACCCGTCGCGCCTTTCTCAGCGGCAAGCTCGACCTGACCCAGGCAGAAGCTACCGCCGATCTGATACACTCCACCTCACTTTTGGCGGCTCAGGCGGCGGCAAGTCAGCTGAGCGGCACGGTAAAAGACGAAATCTCGGCGCTCAGGCAGCGTTTGAGCGCACTTTTGGCACATTTTTATGCCGTATGCGACTACAGTGACGAGGATATAGAGCCTTTTGAGTACGAGCATGCCGCAGAGGAGCTGGGTGACATAGGCCGCCGTCTCAGCGCCCTTGCCGAGGGCTATGAGCGGGGCAGCGCTATCAAAAACGGCATCCCCGTAGCCGTGATCGGCCGTCCCAACGCAGGCAAAAGCTCTCTGTTCAACGCTCTTGCAGGCTTTGAGCGGGCTATAGTGACCTCTGAGGCGGGCACTACCCGCGACGTTATCGAGGAGCAGATCACGGTTGGCGGCGCACTGTTCAGGCTGCTGGATACGGCAGGCATCCGCAACGCGCAGGGTCTTGCCGAGAGCATGGGCATCGAGCGCTCCCGCTCGGCAGCAGGCAGCGCAAAAGCGGTGATATGCGTCTTTGACGGCTCGGAGGAGCTGACTCAGGAGGACTTTGACGCACTAAAACTTGTGCCCGAAAACGTGCCCGTCTGCGCCGTACTCAACAAACTGGACAAGGGCATCAACGCCGAAACAGAGCAAAATGTAACAAAAACCCACATTGCAAATATATACAAAATCTCCGCCAAAACCGGTGAG
>JAFYMQ010000126.1 GCA_017556565.1 Clostridia bacterium
ACCCGCGTATTCAACATCATCTACCACATTTTTGAGTTCTTCAGCAACATCCTTTATATTGTAAGAAGATTTGCTTACATTATCCTCGGTGTTCTTGCTCTCAAGCAGTCCACCATCAAGCTGCCTGTTGTTGACAATTTCATCAACAAGTACATGGACTGATAATTCAACAATATAAATAACAAAAGACCGTTCATTAGTGAACGGTCTTTTATTTTGCTGCGGTATTCAGTTGTCAAACGAGACGTTTTTGAAATAATAATTTCTGCTGTCAAGCTGATCCTGAACCGTACGAAGCGCCTCGCCAAACCGCTGATAATGAACTATCTCCCGCTCGCGGAGGAACTTGATGGGCTCGATTATATCAGGATCATCAACAAGTCTGAGTATATTGTCGTAGGTGGTTCTCGCTTTTTGTTCGGCTGCCATGTTTTCGTGCAGGTCGGTTATAGCGTCACCTTTGGACTGAAAATAGGTGGAAGTCCACGGGTCACCTGATGCTGCAACGGTATATATGCCGGTCGTATGGTCTACAAAATATGCGTCAAATCCCTGCGCCTTGATCTGATCAATGCTAAGACCGCGTGTAAGCTGATATACCATGGCGGATATAATCTCGAAATGAGAAAGTTCCTCCGTGCCTACGTCCGTCAGCAGGCCTGCGGCCATACGGTTGGGCATAGCAAATCTCTGAGACAGATATCTCATGGATGCACCCAACTCACCGTCGGGGCCGCCGTATTGGGTGATGATTATCTTGGCAGCGCGAGCGTCGGGATTTTTGATTTTTACCGGATACTGAAGCTTTCTGTCATAATCCCACATATCTTATGCCTCCTTTTCCCACGGCATGGGCTGACTCAACCAGTTAAAGCTTGCGTGTCCCCCTGCACTTCTGCGGGACAACGGGCCGTACAGACTTTCGTACTCACTTGCTGCCTGCTGATAGGTCAGTCTGGCATTTTTGTAATATTCCAGCGCCTGAGCACATTCGGGATGTGTGTCCAGAAAAAGCAGCGCATCATAAAGCACAAAATCAGCCTGCTGCACTGCCAAAAGCTTGGTTTCTCTCTCGTTCATAGTTTATCCTCCATAGCCAAAAGGCAGATCAAGCTGCGGGAATATTGTGCCGCGGCACAAAGCTCTCTGATTGTCATAGGTCTCCGACCAATTCTGCCACGGCACATAAGCCATCGCCAGTGGGAGATTTGACAACTCCTGTAAAGTCATTTCACTATACGGTGCAATTTTACTGTAGCTGCCATTTGGCTGGCTTGGACATCTGTTATAACGATAGAGTTGATATCGGTTATTCAATATATGGTCTCCTTTCTTGCGGTTTTTCCGCTTGGTTCATCATATGTTGCCAAAAGACCAATTGTGTTTGCCCAATAGCCGTGTTATAATAACTTAAAAAAGATATAACCCCTGACAAAGGAGGATTTACGGTCATGTATGACCTGATAATCAAGAATGCCGCCATATTGGACGGAACTGCAACTCCACACTATTTTTCTGACGTTGCCGTATCGGGCGGCAAAATTGCGCTCATAGCCAAGAACATCAAGTCACCCGCCGCTAAGATTATAGATGCGACGGGACTGTTTCTGTCCCCCGGATTTATTGATGCACACAGTCATTTTGACTGTTTTATGTCCATGGATGCAAGCGGATGGAACAATCTGACTCAGGGTATAACAACTGTTGTTGCAGGTCAGTGCGGACAGAGTCCCTTCCCCTCTGGCAAAGGTTATGAATCCGATCTGTGCCGAGTCATGGAAACGGTTGGCGGCAAGGATTTTGATCCGTCTGTCGAGGCAAGAGGTACTTTTGAGGCTTTTCTCAATACATCCAATGTGCCGCTTGGTCATCACGCCGCATACAACGTAGGTCACGGCTCTCTTCGTGCATCTGTTATGGGTTACAGCAGCAGCAAACCTACCCCCGAACAGATGGATGAGATGTGTGCACGACTGCGTGAGTGTATGAAAAGCGGTGCTTTGGGCTTGACTTTTGGTCTTATTTATCCCCCCAGCAGCTATGCCGATACAGAAGAAATGGTAATCCTCAGCCGTGTTGTCGCAGAATACGGCGGCAACGTCAGCGCCCATATCCGCAACGACGGAGATGCTCTTATCGAGTCTGCCGAGGAGCTTATCGAGGTAGCAAGACGCAGTGGTGTCAGACTTATCCTGTCCCACCAGAAGGCTATTTTCAAGCAGAATTGGGGCAAGATAGGCAAGATCATCGAGCTTGTTGACAAAGCCGCAAGCGAGGGTCTTGACATATTCTATGACGTATACCCCTATACCGCATCCTCAACCACTCTTGGCAGATTTATCCCTCAGGATATGCACGCACTGGGTTTGGATAAGATGCTTGATATGCTCAAAGATCCCGAAAGCCGCGCCAAAGTCAAAGAACGTGTGCTCCAGGGCAGAGATCCCGATGAATATCTGTCCGATACCATGGTCGGCTCGTCAGGCGCTCATCCCGAGTACACCGGCAGATTTTTGCCCGATATAGCAAAAGATCAAGGAACCGATGCCTGCGAAGTTTTGTTTGACATACTTATAGAAGACCGTAACACCGCAAACGGCATATATCACAGAATGTGCGAACCCGACGTGGAAACCGCGCTCTCCCATCCCCGTGCAATGGTAGGCACAGACGGCTTATACTCCCCCAAAGCTTCCGGTCTGCATCCCAGAGCATTCGGAACTTTTACCAAGTTTTTGGGACATTATTGCCGTGAGCGCAAGATAGTATCTCTGCCCGAGGCTATCCGCAAGATAACCGCTATGCCCGCAGCCGTTCATCACCTGCGCAACAAAGGTCTTATACGCGAGGGTTTTGATGCCGATCTTGTACTGTTTGACCCCGACACCATAATTGACAAGGCCGATTACGTCAATCCCACTCTTGTGGGCGAGGGTATCAAGTATGTTTTTGTACTGGGCGAGATTGCAGTACAGGACGGACAGATAACCGAACTGCGCAACGGCAAGAATCTGCGCAGAGACGCATAAGCGTCAGGAGGATAAATATATGGTAAACATCGGTAACGACTGGGATACGATACTCAAAGCCGATTTTGAATCGGAAAATTACCGAAACCTGCGGGTATTTCTCAAGGATGAGTACTCCTCTCACACCATTTATCCCGGAATGTACGATATATTCAACGCACTCAGATATACACCCTACTCCTCGGTCAAGGTCGTCATAATCGGTCAGGACCCCTACCACGGCCCCAATCAGGCACACGGTCTGTCTTTCAGCGTAAAACAGGGCGTTCCCCCACCGCCATCGCTGCAGAATATATTCAAAGAGCTTAAAACCGACCTTGGCCTGCCTATCCCCAATCATGGCTGCCTGGAAAGCTGGGCAAAACAGGGCGTGCTGCTGCTCAATGCAGTATTGACAGTACGCGCAGGACAAGCCAACTCGCACAAAGGTCAAGGCTGGGAAAAGCTGACCGACAGTATAATAAAACATCTGAACGATCGCCAAACTCCCATGGTATTTTTGCTCTGGGGCGCCAATGCAGGAGCAAAAAGCGCACTTATCACCAATCCGTCACATCTGGTGCTCAAGTGTGCGCACCCAAGCCCGTTGTCTGCGTATAACGGATTTTTCGGATGCAGGCATTTTTCAAAAGCAAATAAATATTTGTCCGATTGCGGACTGAAAGAAATAGACTGGAGGCTTTAATATGAGTTTTAAGGATCTTGTAATCAAAAACAGAAGCTACCGCGGATTTGACGAAACCGTCAAGATAACACGTCAGCAGCTCGAAGAGCTTGTCGACTGCGCCCGTCTCGCACCTGCCGCACAGAATATACAGCCCCTCAAGTACTATTTGTCCTGCGACAGCGAGATAAACGGCATCATTCAGCCTCTGACCCGCTGGGCAGGCGCCCTTCCCGACCACAATCTCCCCTATGAGGGACACCGCCCCACCGCATTTATTGTCATTTGCTTTGACAAGACCATCGGCGGCGAAGAACCCGCAAAGTTTATGAAAGACGTGGGCATCTGTGCACAGACAATTATGCTTGCCGCTGCATATCAGGACATCAACGGATGCATGATCGGTGCATTCAGCGCAGAAAAGGTAACTCAGGCACTGTCTCTGCCCTCTCACCTGCATCCCGTCCTGATCCTCGCACTGGGCAAAGGTGACGAGGATATCAAGATAGTCGAGGTGCAAAACGGCGCTACCAAGTACTACAGAGACCAAAATGACACCCACTATGTTCCAAAAAGATCTCTCGCAGAAGAACTGATAAACTAACAAAAACTCGGCAGTATCAAAAATACTGCCGAGTTTTTATTATACTGTTACTTTTTTGCTGCGCGGTATTTTTCCGCCAAATGATGTGGGTAGTAGCTTTCTTTTGCTTTGCGCAGGCCTTCAATACCCATGTCCTCTTCTCTGTCGAGGAACCTGATATCGGGGTATTTTGCCCTCAGATATCGTGCAAACTCAAAATTGATAGCCGTATAAGCACCGTTTATGTCCGAAACGGCTTTTTCAAAATGGATGTCCATAGTGTCGGCAGACATTCTGCTCGCCATGGTAAAAGCTATAATACGCTCACCGCACATAAGCACCATGCCGTCCATACCCAACGCCTCATAATTGGCTATCGCACGGCTGAGTGCAGTTTTTTCGGTCTCAAAGTCTATTTCAGGCGCATCTGCAGCACGTTTTTTGTACCACTCGTCCGCCATTGCGGCAACCGCAGGCAGCATAGATACTGTTATAGGCTGCACGCAAAAATCCGGGCATGCTTTTTGGAACTGGCTGAGGTGGTTGCGTTTTCTGTGATATTTTTTGCCGCTGAGGTCGGCAAGATCATCTATGGAATACACATAGTCAAAAGAGCCTCTTGAAGCCGTAAAATCAAACTTATCGGGATAAAGCTGTTCCAAAACTTCCTTTTCACCCTCGTATATTCCAATAAAAACAGGCTTTATATTTTTGCTTTCTGCATCTTTGAGGATATTGTCAAACAGATCTCTCTTGTCACCGCTGCCCATAAGCACGGTATAATACCATCTGCCCTCAAAGTTTGAATACAGAACAACATGGTCATCCACAAAAGCTATAAAGCGCTGTCCCCATAATATAAGGTTTGCAAAGGTAAACTCGCAGCCTTTTCCGCTATGTCTGAAAAGCAGCTTTTCGTATTTATTTTTATCCTGTGTTTCGATAGGTCTGAATAGCATGCTTAGTTCTCCTATAATACCCGCGCGTCGGTATTTTGTCCACAGAGATTATAGCACCGATTGGACAAAATTAAAAGAGCTTTTTGCAATAAAAAAAACGGCAGCTGCCTGCCGTCTTATTATTTGAGATTGTACATCTTTTGATCCCAGCTGTATTCGATATCAACAGCGTCAATATTAACCATGCAACTGTCAAAAGGCATACTGTATATATCGCAAGGATCAAGAAAAACCTTTTCCCCTGCATATGTAATATACAGCCACATATAACTGCTGCCGTTGCGTTTGCCGATAACGACCTGATTTTTTACATCCAGTTCAGAAAGCAATGCCGACGTGGCAAGAGTTATACCCGATTGAGCGGCGCTTCCGTTGAGCAAAGCGCCCGATGCGGTATAGTGTGCAGTCTTGGGCATATCGCCACGAAGATCGCTGAATGCATCACTGGCGTTTTTGTCATAGTATACGTTACGCTGCAGCCAGCTAAGCACAAAGCGGACTTTTTCCTCATTCTTGACCGACGCACAGTCGGACGCAATCATATCGGCGGCGCTCATGGTCTTTTTTACCGTATCTTCCACTTCAAGGATATCATCAGTAAGGTTTATATTGACGTCAACTATGCAGGATTGGCTCTCAGCTGACGGATACCATGTAAAGTCAACATCCTTTATACCGTATGCATAATAAGATGATTCAAGCCATGCTTTGGCAAAATACGACTCAATAACATCAGGCTGGATATTGAATCCGTTGAAGATAAACGCCCTGTGCAGGTCGCGGGATTTTATCATAGTACACAATACTTCGTCCATCTCATCAATCGACATGACACGGGTAACTCCGCGTATTTCATCATAGGGACGGCTGTACACTATCTTGGTCTCGACCTCGCAGTACGATGCAATAAAGTTGGCTTTGAATATAACCGACGATACGCCGTATGTGCCAAGCGGATAAACATCCGTAATGTAATGAGCCAGTATATCAAGATCGGTCTGAAGCTCACCCTCATAGTTTACCACAACAAGGCTTACGTCTGTCTGCACCTTTCTTATGACATCCTCAACTGCCTCACGCAACTTAACATAAGAATCTATACCGTTTACAACGGTACTCTGGGTATTCTCAGGCTCGATATGCTACCGTGTGTAATATGTGTTCGTGTCTTTTTTCATCTTGGTGCAGGACGAAAGCAGCACACACGTAAGCAGCATACACGCAATAACAACCTTCTTCATCCGCTTATTTGACGATTATAACGATACTGTTAAGCGAGCTGCCTATGAGCTTGGTGCACTCATTGGACAAAGCATAGTCGGATGTTTGCACACATCCCGCATTCATAAGCTGCTTATATGCATCAAGCATTTCTGTCTCGGTGTCAAAGCTAATCACCACTTCCCCACTCAGATACGAAGGGTTAAGCTTGTCAATTACAGCAGGTAGTACACCGTTGCAGGTAAGAACATACACAGCTCTCTCATGGGTGACCTCTCCGCTTGTCGTACCCGCATTGCCGGTGTTTCCATTGTCCTGAGGTGAGGTAGTGCCGGCGTATTCAGCATCAGCGGTGGGCATATTTGCATCAGACGATTTATCTGCTACCGAGTCATACGACATACCGCCGCTTGTTGACGATGCCATTCCGGTCGCAGATGTATTGCCTGTATCTACATGCACCCTCTCTGCTGCCATATCTGACTTGGCTGCAAAATTACCCATTGAGGGCAAGAACATACCCGCTGCTGCGATAACAAAGCAAGCCGCTACGGCTATGCCGGCAGTCTTGATAAACTTGTAGGGTATTCTTATAGCAGGCTTGACGTCTTTTATTCCTGCCATGATGGTGCTGTGCAGATCGGCAGGTACGTCCTCTTCCATATCACGCATACGATTGGCAATATATTGGAGCTGCTCATACTCACTGCGACACGCAGCGCACACTTTGAGATGCTCTGTAAGCAGCCACCGGTCCTCAGGAGAAGCTTCGCCATCAATGACCATATTCATCAGAATCTTGTATTCTTCGCACATAATGGACGCAAGTCCTCCTTTCTTTAGTCTTCGTTATACTTTGACTGATTTTGCGCAAAAAAGTTCCCGTTTTTTATCAAAAAATTTTTTAATTTTTCGCGGGCCCTTGATATACGCGATTTTACCGTGCCCTGGCTGACCCCGAGAGCGTATGCTATCTCATCATATGACATGCCGTTGATGTCACGCATTATTATTGCATCCCGATGATCGCTGTCCAGCATGGTTATTCCCCGGGCAATAAGCTCTCTTGTTTGCTTTTTCTCAAACTCATTCTCAGGATCAAACCGCAGGTCTGCTATCTCTGAAGTCGGCTCGTCGTCGTTAGTGCCCGAATCCAGCGACAGCTCATATATGTTGGTCTTTTTGGCAGTTGTATCATGGCAGACGTTCATGGTTATTCTGTATATCCACGTGGACAGAGTACTGTCACCCTTGAATCTGGGCAAAAACCTATAGACCCTCAAGAATACCTCCTGACATATATCAAGAGCGTCTTCAGGGTCTTGGGTGTAGCGCAGCGCCATATTATATATCTTTTTCTCATAGGTTGTGACGATTTGCTCAAAGGCGTCTTTATTGCCTTTTTGCGCCAATGCCACAAGTTCCCGCTCGTTCAAGGTAATATTACCCCCTCGGCTGCAAACCTTCTTTTATTGCGATGTCGCAAACGGTTCTCAGCTCATCAAGACTGTTTATCATAGATGCTTTTACTTTGAGTGTTTTTGCCCCGATCAGATTGCCCAAATACCACAGAGTATGCTTGCGCAGTTCGGCAATAGCTTTCTTTTCGCCTTTGTGCATACATGCGATCTCCGCCTGCTCCAATAGCTGAGCCATAAGGCTCTCGCTTGTCAGTTCAGGCAGCGGCTTACCCTCAGCCAGCGCCGCACACTGGGCAAAAATATGTGGATTACCCTGCGCGCCACGCGCGATCATAACAAAATCTGCATTGGTCTCCTGCAATATATCCATACACTCCTGTGCAGAAAAAGCGTCGCCGCTTGCAATAACGGGTACATTGACAGCATTCTTGACCGCTTTTATGACCGATCTGTCACTTTTGCCCGTATATAACTGCTCGCGTGTTCTGCCGTGCACACCTATCGCCTCAGCGCCGCCTGCCTGAGCCGCCAGAGCGACCTCGCAGGCATTGATATGCTCTGCATCATAACCTGCGCGGATCTTGACCGTAACAGGCACGTCAATGGCATTTTTGACAGCTTTGACAATATCGTATACTCTGTCAGGGTCACGCATAAGCGCACTTCCCTCGCCGTTTTTGACTATCTTGGGCATCGGGCAGCCCATATTGATATCAATACCGTCTGCATGACTGATATCAAGAGCAAGACGCGCACCCTTGGCACATATATCGGGGTCACTGCCGAATATCTGGGCAAAGCATGGCCGATGATCATCGGCTATATCAAGCAGAGTTGCGGTCTTTTTGTCAGTGTAACACAGAGCTTTTGCGCTGACCATCTCGGTATAGGTCAAAGCCGCGCCCTGACGGGCACACACCGTTCTGAATGCATAATCGGTCACTCCCGCCATAGGCGCGAGGAAGAAACGATTATTAACTTCTATACGGTCAATAAACTTCATCAGCTATTGCATCTCCAAGAACAGTTTGAGCAAGATCCTGCAGGTACTTGAGCGACAGAGGCTCACTTGCATGTTTCCTGATGCCGTGGATGGCGGCCAGATCTTGTGTATATTCGCTCAAAAGATATATCTCATAATTTCTTGCGTTATCGTCATATTGGGTAACTGTGGGGATTATGCTGGATCTGGTACCGATAAGATTGTTATCAAGGTCAAACTCCAGCTCAACCTGCAGAATACCGCCAAGCATGGTATCCAGTCTGTGCTGATTGGATATAAAATTGCCGAGAGACCATGCACACAGGGTCTGATGGGTTCCGTCGGTGGATGTAAGCGTCTCAAGAGGCTCAAGAACGTGAGGATGTGTTCCAATTATCAGGTCAGTACCGTTATCGCACAGCAGCTGAGCCAGCTTGCGCTGATAAGAGGTAGGCTCGGTTGAGTACTCTTTGCCCCAATGCATGGAAACAATGAGATAGTCGCACAGAGGGCGCAGAGCTTTTACGTCGGCTTTCATCTTGGACTCAACGATCAGGTCTACTTTCCACTCGTTGCCCGCAGAAAGAGTGTATCCGTTCATATCATAAGTGTAGGACAAAAATCCGAAAGTAACACCGTTTTTCTCGATTATGATATTCTTATTGGAGTCTTCTTCGGTCAGATATGCACCCAGCACGGCCTCAAAATCACGGGCGTGAACATTGTTGAGGCAGGCTTCAAGACCTTCTTCACCTTTGTCGAGAGTATGGTTGCTGGCAAGATTGATAATGTTGAATCCTGCGTCGATAAGTGCATCGGCAACCTCGTCAGGCGCTTCCATACGGGGATATCCGCTGATTTTGCCGGTGAGCATTATCTCCTGATTGATAAATGCGATATCGGCAGCCGACGTGATATAAGCTATACGCTCGTAAATGGGCGAAAAGTCATAGCTGCCGTCAGCCTGCTCGGCGTCAAAAGATATAGTATTGTGGAGCAAATTATCACCGGCTGCAACGATTTTGACAAACTTGCTGGTCGCTACAGGCTCTTCGGGGATAACGGGATCTTCGGGGATAACGGGATCTTCGGGGATAACGGGCTCATAGGGTACGACAGGGTCTGTGGACGTATTATCATCGGGCACTGCCGGGTCAGATGTATTGTCGTCAGCAGGGGTATTCCCCTCTGCCGTTGTATCATCGGCAGGCTTATCCGCACCTCCCATATCATCTCCGGGCAAAGTATTATCGGTATTATCCTGCTGATTGGATGTATTATCGGGTATGGGCAGCTTTGTACATGCCGCGCAGGCTATCAGACAAGTAATCAATATAATTGCAACAGTATTTTTCATAACATTTCCTTTGTATGCGTTTTTATATATTCTACCATATACAGAAAGCTTATTCAATCCCGCCGCCCTAGATTGACTGCATAACTTATAAGCTCATCCTTTGTATTGGCGCATTTTGACTCAATGACCGCATCAAGCAGCTCGTTAAGCAGGTGTCCTATCTCAGCACCGCAAAAACCGAGCGCCATAATATCGTTCCCGTTTACCGCAAGCTTTGATTTTTCCACGCAGGGTTTTTGGGCTATGATATCGCCGATCTTCTGCCTGATTATTTGAAGGTCGTTGATTCTGCCTCTGTACTCGGGTGCCTGAGACATATTATCCGCAGTCTTGATATCAACAAGTCTCAGCAGATCCTCCTGCCCAAGTTTGCCCAGCCAGCGGCGAATACTGCGCTCTCCGCAAAATATATCACTGTCATGCAGATATATAAGCTTGCATAATGATAGGATAATTTGTTTTCTATAATATCTAGTTCCTATTTCCTAATTCCTAGTTCCTATAGCAACTTATTTCTTCTTTGATTCAAGAAGATTGAACTTTGAAAGAGCGAATACACCTAAGATGCTTACAACAATTGTAACAAAAAGAAGTGTACCTGCGCCAAGTGTTGGAACGAATACGAGAACTAAACAACCAACAAATAAAGGAAGAATTGAAATTCTCCAGAATTTGCGGAGATATGATGCTAAGAGCGCTCCAAAGAGAGCAGGTGTAACTCTGTCAAATGCAGGAGCTAAAATTGATTCTGGGTCAGTAAGTTTTCCAAGGAATGGAGCAAATGCTAAAACACCAACAGCAATAATAACTGTAGTAACAATAGCAGAAACGCCAATAGCAATAGTAGAAATAACTTCGCCTTCTTCTGAGTTAGCTTTAACGTTAGCAGATTTCATAGCGTTAACACCGCAAGGAAGTTTAAGGTTTGTAATGTTACCTGTAACGAAACTTAAGTAAGTACCACCAGCACCAAGCATTGGTGTGTAAGTAATAACTTCAACAACTGCAGAAATCCAGAAAATTGGTAAAACTTTTAAAAGAGCAGA
>JAFYMQ010000127.1 GCA_017556565.1 Clostridia bacterium
CAAGGATGACACCGTAACTTTTGAGACCGGCGCAGACAGAACAAAGCTTACTGTCAAGAAGTGGGCTATTCAGACTCGTACATCTCCTGCACAGGAAGTCAAGGAAGAACCTGCAAAGGTTGAAGAGACTCCCGCAGAAGCTGCTGAGGCAGAAACTCCCAAGAAGAAAAAGTTCTTCGGCAAATAAGCTGCACAACTTCATAAAAAACGATTGTCCCTCATATTATCGTACAGATGATATGGGGGGCTTTTGTTATGTTTAATCAAAAATCTGAGGGAAGTCTTTTTAGCAGCAGGATGCTTACAGGATTGCTTGGCTGTATAGGCGTCTTTATTGTTTTAGAGTTTTTGTGCGCATATATGATACATCGGGAGATATTATCACTTGATATTGCGCCTTTTATTTCTTATGCCGTGATATTTATAGCTTCGATGTTCGGTGCATTTCTGGGCACGGGAAACCAAAATGCGCTGAGAGTATCAATGCTCATTGGCCTTGTATTTTTGCTCTTGCTTTTATCATTTGGAGTGATCATATACAAAGGCAGCATAGAACTTATAAAAATACCTGTCTGTGCATTGGTAATTTTCGCAGCGGTGTTCAGCGGAGTTTTGATCAAAACATCGGTAGGTGCAAGATATGGGCGCAAAAGACATTAAGTATAAACGCATATTTTTCTGGTGCGCTTTGACAATTGCGGTTTTAGCGGTTATAATTACTGTAATATCTGTAAACAGCACACCACTCAAGCCCTGCGTGTCAGAGGCGGGCAATATACGGCCGATGGCAATTATTGACCCGGGACACGGCGGCATAGACGGTGGAGCGGTAGCGGCAGACGGTGTTGCAGAAGCCGGACTTAATCTTATCATCGGTCAAAAAACCTATGATTTCATGAGATTTTTGGGCGTGTATGCTATTATGACACGCAGTGATGACACATCAATAGATTTTGATCCCGATAAAAGTGTCCGCGACAATAAGAATGCCGATCTCCGCGCAAGATTGCAATTGGCGCAAAGTAATCCGGGATTTGACTTTTTGAGCATTCATATGAACAAGTTTGAAGAGCCCGGATATTACGGCGCACAGGTGTTTTACAGCGGTAATAATCAGCTGTCGGTTATGCTTGCCCAATGCGTGCAGGAGACTTTTGTCAGCTATGTTGATCCTACAAACAAAAGGGTTTCAAAACAAAGTCACGAAAGCATATATCTCCTGAAGAACATCAAATCTCCGGCAGTAACAATCGAGTGCGGATTTTTGTCCAATCCCGATGAGGCAAAGAAGCTCTGCGCGAATGATTATCAGAATTATATTGCTATAGCAATTACAAAAGGATACTTAGATTATATAAAGGAGCGCTGAATATGGCGTCAAAAAACAAGATAGAATATGTTTGCTCCGAGTGCGGATATACATCAGCATCCTGGTACGGAAGATGTCCGTCCTGCAAACAGTATAATACTCTGCAGGAGTTCAAAACCGCACCGCTCAAAAGAAGCGAGACCAAGGCTCAACCCGCTCAGGTATCTGCGGTGCCGCTATCCAGCATAACTTTTGACGAGGATGAGCGTATTTGCTGTGGTATATCCGAGTTTGACAGAGTGCTGGGCGGCGGATTTGTAAAAGGCTCGCTTGTTCTTGTTGCCGGTGAGCCGGGAATAGGCAAATCCACCTTGCTGCTGCAGTCGTGCAGAGAGCTGTGCCGTGACGGTGTTGTGCTTTATGTTTCGGGCGAGGAGTCCAAAACTCAGCTTAAAATGCGCGCCACACGTCTTGGTATCACATCCTCATCTCTGTATATATTCTGCGAGAATAACGTTGATGCAGTTCTTCGTGCGGCAGAGGAGATAAGCCCGTCGCTGGTCATTGTTGACTCTATACAGACTGCATATATCAATGAGCTGCAGTCCGGTGCGGGCAGCATAACCCAGGTAAAAGAATCCACACTTGCGTATATGCAGTTTGCCAAGAACACCGGCACTACTGTTGTAATAGTCAGCCACGTCAACAAGGACGGCAACGTTGCAGGTCCCAAGACTATGGAGCATATGGTTGATGCGGTGCTCAATTTTGAGGGTGACAGACATATTGCCTACAGAGTGCTTCGCGCTGCAAAAAACCGCTTCGGCTCAACGAACGAGATCGGTATGTTTGAGATGACGGGTGAGGGTCTGGTTGAGGTTGTAAACCCGTCTGCGGCACTTTTGGCAGGCAGACCCAAGGATGCATCGGGAAGCTGCGTTGCGGCATCTTTGGAGGGTACAAGGCCCATTCTTGCCGAGGTGCAGGGGCTTGTCAGCAAGTCTGTATACGGCTCGCCCCGCAGAACGGCATCGGGTATTGATTACAGCCGTGCGGTTTTGATTCTGGCTATACTTGAAAAGCGCGTTGGATTCAAGCTTGGCGTCTATGATGCTTATATCAATATTGTCGGCGGTATGTATATTGATGAGCCTGCGGTTGATTTGCCGGTTGCCCTCTCGATAGCATCAAGCTATCTTGAAAAGCCAATTCCTCAGTCGCTGGCTGCATTTGGTGAAATCGGTCTGTCGGGTGAGCTCAGAGCGGTAAATGGTGCTGTACACAGAATTGCAGAGCTGAAAAGACTTGGATTCAGCAAGGTTATTTTGCCCAAAACCTGCATGAAGGATCTTAAAGGCTGCAGTTATATCGAGCTGATACCCGTATCCTCACTGAGAGAGGCTATCAAAGCAAGCTTTGGAGAAGAATGAGTAATCAACAATAAAAAATCGACCTATGATTGATCATAGGTCGGTTTTTTACTTTTATTTATGAATATCAATCCAGCAGAGAGGTAGGGTCTTTTACTACTATAGTGCCATTTTTGATATCACCTATAATTTTTGCGGCAACATCCGCAGAGGTCTGACTGAGGTTGGCATTTGCGCAGGGGAGTGCAATGCCGTCTGTTGCGCAGTTAAGTGTAATCAGTTTTCCGCCCTGGAAAGAGCCGGAAAAATACTTTTCAATCGGGTATTTTACAGCTGTTTCAAAATCAAACGCAGCAGACACAAGTGACACGGATTCAGACGATTCGTAGATACCCTTGTCAAAATTGTCTGTTTTGTTGCCTATTACGTATGCGTTGAGACCGATCTTGCGGGCGTTTATTGCGGCGGCATAAACACCGTCGCCGCTTTTGAGTCCATCTGTAAATATGCAGTTGATACCTGCGGTGTATTTTTCTTCTGCAAGATTATAGGCAAGTGACGGATCGTTGTAAGAGCCAATAAATATAACGTCAGAGTCATTGAGTGTTACGTTTGTGCCAAGCATCCTGTTCGCGTAATCAAAGCCGTTTTTAAGACCGCTGAGATACTTTTGAGATGACGGGAGGTCCATACCGAGTATGCAGGCTGCCTGTCCGCTTTTTAGTTCGGTTGCGGCAGCGACTGCAGCAACAAATGCCGCCTCATATTCTGCAAAAGCAATGCACATAGAGTTGGATGATATGCTTGACAGACTGAAATCAAGACAGATAAACTTGCAGTCTTTGTATGATTTTTGCAACGACGACAGGGCAGTTGCAAGCTTGTAATCGGACGCATAGATCATTCGGCAGCCTTTGGCATACAGATCGTTTATTACGCCTTTTACAGATTCGGTGTCATAATCCTTGCATATCGTATATTCTGCGGTTATTTCGTATTTGGCAGATACATCGGTTATGGCCTTCCACACGACCTGATTGATATCGCGGTCAAGCAACTGTTCACCGATGCATATATAACCTACCGTAAGTGTAGGCGCTTCGTCTTTGCCGCATCCAAACAGTGCCAGACATATCAGCCCGATCAATATTAAACTAAAAGCTTTTTTCATATGTTTATCACCTGAATATCAAAAGAACAAGCCAATTATATCGTCGTTATTTGCACCCGAAATATAACTGTCTATATCGATATGAGATATGATTTGATTTATGGCATCGGGTGTATGTGCGGTGTTTTTGAAAATATCACATAAATCTGCAATATCACTTGTGCCGAAAAAATCTCCGGTAATTGATATATCGCGGATTTTTCCGTCTGCAACGTCCAGTCCTAATCTCACTATACCGTAGGGGAATACCTGAGAGTTCTGAAACGTATACTTGCCCATATGAGACAGAGTCCATTCATCTGTGCGGTACTTGGAATCGGCAATTGAGTTGATTGCATCAATATCGGACTTGTCAAGCTTATACTCGCGTATGTTGTCAAAATATGACGTTATATGCCTTTCAAGATAGGCTATAAAATCCTCTGTGGACATAGCCTGCGGCAGATGGTCACAAATGTTTGTAACACGGCTTTTTATTGAGGATATACCTTTGCCCTGAAGTTTGCGTGGGTCTGCGTTGAGCGCGCCCTGCATATAGCCAAAATCCGAGCAAAACAGCAAAGTTCCGTGATGAAGAAGCCTGCCGCGGTGCATTCGCTGGGCATTACCCGATATTTTGAGCCCGTTTATTGTAAGATCATTTCTGCCGTTGGCTTTGACCTCGATGCCAAGGCTGCCGAGTGCGGAAATGACGGGGGAAGCAAATCTCTCAAAATCAAAACAGTCGGATTTTTCACATGGGGTAATATAAGAAAAGTTAACGTTCCCAAGATCGTGGAAAACCGTGCCGCCGCCGCTTGGACGCCTGACCAGATCGATATTGTGAGATTTGATATACGCCATGTTTATCTCGGCAAGAGCATCCTGGTTTCTGCCGATTATGACAGATGGTCTGTTACGCCAAAAACAAAAGAACTCGTCTCCAAAGGAGGAGAGAAAATACTCCTCCAATGCAATATTAAATGCAGGGTCAATCGAGTTGTTTTTGATCAGATACATCATTATTATTCGATTTCTATCAGATTATCTTCGGTCACAACCGAGACGAATGTCTGCCCGGGCTTACATACAAGCTCTTTGCCGTCAAGCGTGTAATAGGTGATAGGGGAGTTATAGGCATCTTTTTGCCATGTGATCTCCACGTATTTGCCCTCGCAGAAATAATATCCCAATCCCGAGCCGACAGTTTGTATATCAACGATATCAAGGTAGTGATCAAGATCATCAAGATGCATACGGAGGATAAGAACGTTCTTTACCGATATTTGCTCCGAGGTAAGACCGTCAATATGATCCTGATTATACTGGTATCTGAGATATTCACCGCTTGCCTGATCGTATACAAAATATGGCTTGTGATTGCTCTTGTATGTAATCTGCACTTTTGTCATAGGGTTTCCGTTTGCGGCGCTGCTGCTATCGGAAAAATTGAACGCAGAGGGATGATCGGTCTGCTCAAGAGATTTAGCCTGTCTGTCAAAAGCTACTTTAAGAAGCTCGCCATTGGTGGACACCGAGTGCTCGCTGCCGAGGGATGCTTTGATATCGGCATCTCTGTAAAATGCGATTTCCTCAAGCGGCCATTTGATGCCGTCTATATCGATCAGATCGTCACGAAGTGCGATTTGCTCTACCGCAGGTTCGCTTGCGCCAAAATGGACAAATGCAGCCCCGTAACTCTGCGCAATATCGATAAAATACGGACGTGCGCTGCGGATGCCCGATATCTTTTCTATCTTGGTGTAGTCCTGATATATAGCCATCAATCGGGTGATTCTGCCCTCTGCCAGCATTTCGTAGATTATATCTGCGCTGCCGATGCCTTGCTGGGGAAGAGCACTGTAGCTGTTGCCGATCATTACGGCGACTGGCCTATGATTCAGTGCGGCATCGGATATTCCGTCATACAGACCTGTGAGAGGATTCATATTGCCGACGGGAGTGGGTGTGACCGGGTCGGCAGGGGGATTGTTTTCTGTTGTGTTATCGGTATTGTCGGCAGGCGGTGTCTGTATATCGCCGTTGTTTGTGGTGTTGTCGGCGGTATTGTCGTTTGTGTTATTTTCGGTATTGTCTCCTGAGGGATTTTGGGACTGTTCTGTGTCTGCACCGGTGTCGGATACTGCTGTATCTTTGCAAGCGGCGCAGCAAAGCGTAAAAATAATGCAAAGCAGCAGAATAGCGGCTTTAGATATTTTCATCTTTTTCCTCCGTTTTGGTTTCATAGCTTGACAGTTCGTCCAGAACAAGACCGAATACTCTCTCGGCCTTTTTCTTGAACACGTTCTCAACAAGATAACACTGACGCTCAGAATACAACACGATATCTACGGCAAACTGCTCGATACCGGTCTCGCAAATTGCAAGATGGGTCTTGTATGTATTGTTTGCCTCGTCATAGGTATGGGATGTTCTGATAGAGCGTTCGCGTCTAATCTTCTGTATGATCTCGACAGCTTTTGCGTCTGCTTTGTCTTTTACACTGGAGGGGATTCGGCTGGACATTACCTCTATGATCTGGCTTCCCGACTCAGATATGATATAAGTGCGCTCGGGATTGGTGTTTACAGAGGAGACGTGCTTACCCTCGACAAGCTCGGCAAAAGCCTGCGCAAACTCAAAATAATCAAAACCTCTGTCAACGCTTGCCATAGCATAAACATCATCAGCGGTTATTGCAAAAGGCAGAAGCTTGAGACAATAAAGTATAAGAAATTTTATGTCTTCAGGTTTATGAATAAAACCGTACTCCATAATTTCCTCCTGAATATTTTTTTATCTATTTTATTATAACATACACAAGCATAAAATAAAATACAGATATGTTAATTTTTGAGAGGTGTAAAATGATTTTTGATACATATTCCTATAGAAAAATGCTGTTTTGTGCAGAGACCCCTGTTGTAAAATATGACCTGTGTTATCCTTTTGTCCGCAAGAGCCGTCATGCTGATATGCTGAATACCTATAACAGACGGTTTATTGATAAAATCGTTGCAGACTCATCACCAAAACTCTATAAAGATGCGGTAAAACAGCACAAAACTCTTGTAATGTATAATAGCTTTACATCATTTGATGTTAAAAACAATTTCAATGTAATGTTCTCAAACGAAAAGATATTATCTATATTTTGGGATTTTTATGTAGAGATGGGTGCAAGCTGTTTTATAATGCACAGAGTAGCTCATAACTGGGCGCTTGACAGAGGGAAGATGATTCCG
>JAFYMQ010000128.1 GCA_017556565.1 Clostridia bacterium
CCATTGTAGTGGACATCAAAGGAAGTTACGAATGTGCGGATAAAATAACGAGAGAAGCCTGTTTTTGCACAGATTTCTCTCGTTTTATCATATATTCAAAACATAGTGATGGTCTTTGCCCTCACACATGGGCAAGGATTCCTATGACTGTTTTTTTCATTGCCGCTCCGTAAGTATTACTTGATGGATATATAATAACACCTGCCGCAGAATAGTGCAACCATATAAACTATTGCACAACACCTCTCCGCCGTGGTAAAATAGTGTAAAAGGCGGTGGAATATATGAAACTGATTTCGTGGAACGTAAACGGATTCAGAGCCTGTCTGACTAAAGGCTTTGAAGAGTTTTTTGACAATATTGATGCGGACTTTTTCTGTCTGCAGGAGACCAAGATGCAGCCCGGGCAGGCGTCCTTTGCCAGAGACGGGTATTTTGACTACTGGTACAGCGCCGACAAAAAGGGCTACTCGGGCACGGCGGTTTTTGCAAAAAAGCAGCCGCTGTCGGTCAGCTACGGCATCGGTATTGACGAGCACGATCACGAAGGACGCGCCATCACGCTGGAGTATGAGGATTTTTATCTTGTGTGCGTGTACACGCCCAACGCCCAGCGGGAGCTTGCACGGCTTGACTACCGCATGGAGTGGGAGGACGCGCTGCGCGGATACCTGATGGCTCTGGATAGCAAAAAACCCGTCATCTACTGCGGCGACTTAAACGTTGCCCATGAGGAGATCGACCTGAAAAACCCGAAATCCAACCGCCGCAGCGCAGGTTTTTCGGACGAGGAGAGAGAAAAGTTCACCGTGCTGCTCAGCAGCGGGTTTACAGATACCTTCCGTACCCTGTACCCCGACAAGGTCGAGTACTCGTGGTGGAGCTACATGATGAAAGCGCGGGAGAAGAACATCGGCTGGCGTATAGACTATTTTGTGGTCTCGGACAGACTGATGCCCAAAGTCCGCGACAGCTATATACTCACCCAGGTAATGGGGTCTGACCACTGCCCTGTAGGGCTTGATATTGATCTGTAAAACATCGGGAGCTGCTATGAACGATCTGATACAAATCCTGTCCGTTTTTGCACTGTCGGGTAACGCCGTCAGATGCGAAAAAACAGGAGAAGGACATATAAACTGCACATATCTGGTGCAGACCGACAACGGAACAAAATATATTCTGCAGCGGATCAACACCGCTGTGTTCAAAGACCCTGTGGGGCTGATGAACAATATTGCGGCTGTCACTGCACATATAGCCAACAAGGTCGCCTCACCCCGCGAGGCGCTGCACATAATCAAAACCAAAGACGGCCAGCTGTTTTATACCGCAATGGGCAGCGCGTGGCGTGTGTTTGACTATGTATACGACTCCATCTGTCTGCAATCCCCCGATACTGCAGCGGATTTTTATGAGAGTGCGGTGGGATTCGGCACTTTTTCCCAGCAGCTGCTGGACTTCCCCGCAGACAGTCTCAGCGAGACTATACCCAATTTTCACAACACGCCCGACCGCTACCGCATATTCCGCGAGGTGCTTGCCCGCGATCCGCTGGGCAGGGCAGCCGGTGTGCAGGCTGAGATAGAGTTTATGCTGGCGCGTGAGGAGCAGGCCTCTCGCATCACCCGACTGCTCGAAAACAAGCAGCTGCCCCTGCGTGTCACCCACAACGACACCAAGCTCAGCAACGTTATGCTTGACGCCTCTACCCACAAGGCGCTGTGCGTCATCGATCTTGATACGGTCATGCCCGGCTCGGCGCTCTTTGACTACGGCGATGCTATACGTTCGAGTGCCGCCTCGGGCAGAGAGGATGACCGCGACACAAGCCGCGTCAATCTGCGTCTGGATATGTTCAGAGCATTCACCGAGGGATACCTGCGTGCCTGCCCCGGACTTACCGAGCTGGAAAAAGAGCTGATGCCTCTCGGCGCCTTTACTATGACACTTGAGTGCGGACTGAGATTCCTCACCGACTACATAGACGGAGACCATTATTTTGCCGTACACCGCGAGGGTCACAATCTTGACCGCTGCCGCACACAGATGAAGCTGGTGACCGATATGGAAGACAACTGGCAGCAGATGTGCGATATCGTAAAGGAGCTTTGCAAATGAACGTTCTGGTCACCGGCGGTGCAGGCTACATCGGCAGCCACACCTGCGTGGAACTGACAGAGGCCGGCCATACCCCCATCGTCATAGACAATCTGTCCAACTCAAGCCCCAAAAGTCTTGAGCGGGCAGCCGAAATCTGCGGCAGGCAGATCAGGTTCTATGAAGGTGACGTGCGGGACGTGGGACTGGTTGAGCAGATCATCACGGAGCACAATATAGACTGTGTGATACATTTTGCAGGGCTCAAGTCGGTCAGCGAGTCTGTAAAAATGCCGCTCCCGTATTACCGCAACAATCTTGAGTCCACCATGGCGCTGTGCGATGCCATGACGCACACCGGGGTAAAAAAGATCGTCTTTTCCTCCTCGGCAACCGTCTACTCGGCAGACAATATTATGCCCCTGAGCGAAAGTGCCAAAACCGGTGACTGCACAAACCCCTACGGCTGGACAAAATATATGTGCGAGCAGATCCTGCGGGATTTTGCCGCCGCAAGCAGCGAGCGCAGCGTGGTGCTGCTGCGGTATTTTAACCCGGTGGGCGCACATCCGTCAGGGCTCATCGGTGAGCACCCCAACGGTGTGCCCAACAACCTGATGCCCTATATATCCCAGACCGCGGTGGGCAAGCGTGAGTGTCTGAGCATATTCGGTGACGACTACCCTACCCCCGACGGCACGGGCGTGCGTGACTACATCCACGTGGTCGATCTTGCCAAAGGTCACGTTGCCGCGCTGAAATATCTCGGCAGCCACACGGGTGCAAGTGTGTTCAATCTTGGCACGGGCAAGGGCACAAGCGTCAGGCAGATGGTGGCGGCGTTTGAGCAGGCCTGCGGCGTGACCGTCCCCTGCAAAACTGCGCCGCGCCGTGCAGGTGATCTTGCCGTATGCTACGCATCGGTGGACAAGAGCGCTTGTGAGCTGGACTGGAAGGCAGAAAAGACTATCGAGGATATGTGCCGCGACAGCTGGAACTGGCAAAAAAACAACCCAAACGGCTATGATGACTGAATAAAATGATGCAAAAACACCGCTTTGCAAGCTTGCAAAGCGGTGTTTGGTATTTATAGGATTTCAGTTTTGGCTCATGTATTCGCTCAGCCACAGGCAGCAGCTTGCGCTGTCGCGCACCTCGACTGTGTAGGTGGCGTGGGGGCATTTTTGCAAGCTTGAGCGCAAAAACTCTGACATATTTATGCTGCCGCCGTCCAGTACGTTATGGGTATCGGCGCTGCCGTCATTGTTGTGGATATGAAAGTGTGATATAAAATCGGCGCAGGTATCGAGCCAGCTATCCGTCGGCTCTTTTGAGTAGGCGTTTACGTGGCCTATATCCAGGCAGATGCGGAAGTTTGGACGGTCAACACCCTTGACAATGTCGCGGAGCATATCGGAAGTCTGCTCAAAGACGTTTTCTATGCATATTGTGATGCCCTCGGGCACGTCAGCCATGAACTCACGCCAGAACTTGATGCTCTCGCGGACAAACCATACGGGATAGTACATTTTTTCGTAATACCCCGAGTGAATGACGATCTTGTGAGCGCCGTACCTACGGGCAAGTTCGATAGCCTGACGGTAGCGGAAGGCGGCAAGCTCGCGGGCTTTGAGATCAATGGCGCAGGGAAAAAGCTCGTTGAAGGACGCGTGAAGCACGCGACGGCTTACGCCCTCAAGCTTACGGAGTACGGATGCATGGGTGCGCTCAAACTTGACGTCCATATTCCATGCGGTACAGTATTCGGCTATCTCCAGTCCAAAACCGTGCTCAAGCGCAGATTTCTGTGCATCGGGCGCGATGGTGGAGATGTAGATCTGCTCTTTTTTCATACCCTGCCTCCAGAATGTGACTTACAGCAAGATTATATCATATCCGCCATATATTGCAAACAGAGGTTGCAATATATGACGCAAAATATTATAATAATGTCAACAATATTTGCCGACACGGAGGATTATACCATGGATCTTAACACATATTTGTCTCAGCTTGAGTATCTGACCAATATTGACAGCTGCTCCGATGATCCCGAGGGCATCAAGAAGGTCGCAGACTTTTTTGCCGAGGGTTTCCGCGAGATGGGCTGGAACGTTACCGAGCATGATTTTGCGCCCAAGACCGGCCCCTGCCTCATCTGCACCAACAGAGAGGCCGACCACTATGACCTGATGCTTATCGGTCATCTTGACACAGTTTTCCCCAAAGGCACCTGCGCCGAGTGGCCCTTCCGTATCGAGGGCAACGTGGCTTACGGCCCCGGTGTTTCGGATATGAAGAACGGCAGCCTGCTGATGTATCATCTGCTCCGCGAGCTGCCTGCCGACGTCAACGAAAAGCTCAACATCGTTGCGGTCTTTAACCCCGACGAGGAGATCGGCAGCCATTGCTCCAGAACCGTTTACGGCCCCTATGCCCAGAAGTGTGATTATGCTTTCCTCTACGAGTCGGGCGGCACAAACGGCACCCTCTGTGTCGAGCGCAAGGGCTGCGTAGGCATTACTGCCGAGTTTATCGGCAAGGCAGGACATTGCGGCTACGTGTTTGAAAACGGCGCAAAGAGCGCGGTCAGCGAGATGGCAAGATGGATCGTGGCGCTGGACGCTCTGCAGAGCCGTGAGCGCAACACCACCGTCAACGTTGGCGTTGCACGTGGCGGCACCAAGACCAACGTGGTTGCCGATCACGCACGTATTCAGGTAAGCATCCGCTTTACCGCTGCCGATGAGACCGAGCGCGTCAAGGCTCTGGTCGACAAGCTGACCGCCGAGTCCGAGGCTCGCGGTATCGGCGTCAATATGATCAGCTACACCTCCTCTCAGGCACTCAACCCCACCGAAAAGGGCAAGGAGTATTTTGAGCATATCACCCGCCTGTGCCGCGAAAAGGGCATCAATATTGCCTTCAAGCCCCGCGGCGGTCTGTCCGATGCCAACCTGATCGCACCCTTCGGCCCCATCTGCCTTGACGGTCTGGGCCCCGTGGGCGACGATTGCCACTCCAGAGATGAGTACCTGCTCATCGACACCGTACAGCCCTTCTTTGAACTGAGCCGTGTACTGATCCAGGACCTTGCAGACAGAAAATAAGAGATAGTAAGATAAAAAAAGACTTCCAAAACTTTGGAAGTCTTTTTTATTCAGTCGTCGGTGGTCAGGTTCCTGATCCATGTGCCGCGATTGACCATCCACAGTCCGATGGTGCATTTGAGCAGGTCGGTGGCCTGACATATCAGGTACAGAGGCACGATGGACATATCGGTAAATCGGCTCAGGCACAGCGCCAGCGGTACGGGGACTGCCCACATAAAGCCGCTGTCAAAGATAAAGGTCAGCAGGGTTTTTCCGCCCGAGCGGATGGTAAAATACGATGCGTGGGTGATAGCGTGAAACGGCATCATAACCGCGCTTATGCAGATCAGTTGGGTGGCAATGGAGCGCACCGTATCGGTGGTGTTGTACATTTGGGGGAATGCGCCCGAAAAGGCCGCCATCAATCCGCCGAACACTATGCAGGACATAGCCGAAGCGGTTATCATTTTGCGTGTGGAGTCTTTGATATCCTCGGGTTTTTCGCCCATGCCCTGCATCTGTCCGATCAGGATGCCGACCGCGTTGCCTATAGCCATGTACACAACGCCCGACAGATTGTACAGGGTGCTTGAGATATTCTGCGCCGCGACCACGTCAAGGCCGCAGGTGGAGTAGCTTTGGTTCTGGATGGTGACGCCCATCGACCACAACAGCTCGTTGATGAGCAGAGGGCTGCCCTTGAGCAGGATCATTTTGAGCAGGCGGGGCGGGATGTAGGGCGAGCGGTAAAGGCTCTTGAAAAATGGCATCTCTGCGGTATGCAGATGTGACCAGCCTGCCACGACGGCAAGCTCCACGTATCGGGAAATAACGGTAGCGAGAGCTGCGCCTGCAACACCCATTTTGGGCGCACCGAAATGGCCGAAAATAAGCACGTAGTTGAGGATAAGATTGACAAATATCGCGGCAATGCCGCCCAGCATGGGCACGATGGTCTGCCCTGTCTCGCGCAGGGTGCTGCTATAGGCATTGGACAGAGCAAAGGGCAGAATGCCCGCCAGCATAATGAGCAGATATTTGTAGCCGTAGTGCAGAGACTGAGCGGCATCCTCGGCGCTGCCCTCTCCGTGGAGGAACAGACCGATCAGCTCGCGGCCGAACAGCGCAAAAACCGCCGCTGCCACCGCGCAAAGCAGCACGCCTATGATCAGCTTGTAGCGCATTGTGGAGCGGACACCGTCTTTGTCACCCGAGCCGAAGTACTGGGCGGTAAAAATGCCCGCGCCCGCAACCGCGCCGAACAGGCAGAGGTTAAAGACGAACAAAAGCTGATTGGAAATGGCGACACCGTTCATCTGTACGGTGCCCACCTGACCCACCATAACATTGTCAAGCAGGGAGACAAAGTTGGTGATACCGCTTTGTATCATGATCGGCAAGGCGACGGCAAGCATACGCCTGTAGAATGCTTTGTCACCGATAAACTTTTTTAGTACCATGGTTGTTTCCTCAATAAAAATCGTGGCTTGAACTATCCGACACTAATATAACACCACACGCCCAATAAAACAATACAGGCGGCAAAAATTGTCTGCAAAAACAAAAAAACAACCCGTCCGGACAAGACGGGCTGTTATAGGAATAGTTGTTACTTGTCTGCAAAAACCTCGGGGAAAAACTTGTGCATGACCTCGAGCACGCCGTAGCTGTTTTCCTTTTCGCAGACGTAGTCGGCGATGGCTTTGAGCTTGTCGGTGCCGTTTGCCATAGCGCAGCCCAGACCTGCCCATGCCACCATATCGGCATCGTTGCCGCTGTCGCCGCAGACCACCACCTGCTCGCGGGGGACGTTGTAATGCTCGCTGAGTTTTTTGAGGGCTTCTGACTTGCAGACACCTTTTTGCATCATTTCCACCAGCGTGGGGGTGGATGATGCGATATACAGGCGGTCGCCGGTGGCAAGCTTGAAGGCTTCGGTACGCATTTCCACCTCTTCGGGCGGGCACATGGACATCATTTTGGGCGAGGGATCAAGCTCTGCCTCGCTCAGCTTGCCAAGCGCTCTGGGGGGACGGGTCTTGGCATCGGGGTCGGCGAGAGTTTCCCATACTATCTCGGCGGCGCAGACAGTATCGTCCTGATACAGCTGCAGATACCAGCCGTGCGCCTCTCCGCAGTCGATAATTGCCTGCTGCAGGTCCATGGGCAGCGGATGATAAAACATAGGCTCGCTGCCTGCGGCATCACGGATAAGAGCGCCGTTGTAGCATATCAAAGGGGTGTCAAGACCAAGCTCCAGAGCGCATTTCTGCACCGTGGGGTACATACGGCCGGTGGCGAGTGTGACTATAACGCCTGCCTGTGTCAGCTTGGTTATGGCGGCTTTTACATCGTCGGGGATGGTCTTGTCGGGCATCAGCAGGGTGCCGTCCAGATCAAGTGCAAGAAGTTTGTAGCTCATATTCTCTCCAGGATCATTTCGATCAGGCCCAAGTTTTTGATTATTCTGCCAATTGAGAGCACAAGTGCCATGATCTCAATCAGAGATACCAGGTGACAGAAGCGCAAATACAAAGAATGGGTACGGGTGTAGACGTTTTTGCCAAAACGCCAGCTGTCGCGGAAGGGTGGATCCTTGTAGTCCTTGAAGGCGGGCTCTCTGCCTTCTTTTTCTGCAAGTTCTTTTTCACGCTTGGCGCGGGCGGCGAGTGCACTTTTACCTGCGTTGTTATCAAAATAGTAGAAATAGTTCGGATGGTGCTGCGAGGTCTTGTCCTCGTCAATGGGGCAGAACTTGGGATCGTCAAGCTGCTCGCAATCGTTGTCGATCATACGGGCAAGACGCTTGGCTGTATCCAGATGCGCATTATAAACTCTGTCCCAGCGCTTGAACAGTTCTTGCATAATATTGCTGAACATCAGCAGAACGGTGCTGAGTATCAGAGATATCCAGGGCGAGGTATCGGGGCTGAGAATGGCGCCCATAAACAGACCGACAACAACAAGATGGAGGCTGAGGAAGTTGTGGCGCTCGTTTTCGATATGGCGGGCGTGGTTTAAGTTTTCTTTCATGCAATCCTGCATAAAGTTGCGGTATGCGTCTTTGTTATTCTTCTGCAGCGCGGAAGAAAGAGGATACGGAGAACCGTGGTTATCGGGCATAAGGAAAACCTCCCTTTATGTATATGTAATAATTGTACATCAAACA
>JAFYMQ010000129.1 GCA_017556565.1 Clostridia bacterium
CACGCTTGCGTACCTCGGCATTGTCACTCACCATCTCTGCGATAATATCGCAGGCGCCCTGCAGAGCGCTCTGCGTGTCCTCTACGCCCTTTTCCGGGTCTACAAACTCTGCAGCCAGCCCATCGGGGTCTGCACCGCTCTGCTGATTGTCAAGCAGCGCCTGAGCCAGAGGCTCGATACCCTTTTCTTTGGCTATTGAGGCGCGGGTCTTGCGTTTGGGACGGAAGGGACGGTAGATATCGTCTATTTCGGCCAGAGTGACGGCTTTTTTGAGTGCCTCTTCTATCTCGGGTGTCAGGTTGCCCTGACCCTCGATAAGTGAGCGAACCTCCTGACGTCTTGCGTCCAGATTGCGCAGGTACTCAAGCTTGTCGGATATCTGACGGATGGTCTGATCGTCCATTGTGCCGTGCATTTCTTTGCGGTAACGGGCGATGAACGGTATGGTATTGCCCTCGTCAAGCAGGGCTATGATATTGGCAACGTATTCTTCTTTGACATTGAACTCTTTTGCTATTATTGCAGCGTAGGACATATACTCTCTCCTTGTTGATCGGTTAACTTTCAGTATAACACTTTTTTGCCCCGAGTGCAAGGCGCAAAAATCCCCCGAAAAGAGCACCTTTCGGGGGAAAACGGCTGTATTCAGTTTGCGGTAACGGTAACGGTCAGCTCAAAGCCGCCAAAGGTTACTTTGTATTCCCTGCCCGACTCAAGCGCCGAGACACGGCTGTTTTTGATGCAGGCATCTATAAGCTCACTGTCGCCCGATGTGAGCGCTGCCATCTCTGCTGCAAACTCGCGCCACTGCTCGCCGCCTGCATTGAATGCATAAACCGCCTGCTGCGCCATACTGTCCAGACCCGCGCCTGCAAAGACCGAGCTTATCAGTTCCTGACCGGTGGTGGCAAGATAGCACAGCTCTGCGGTGATGCCGCTGATACCGGTAAGATGGGTGACCTGCCTGGGCATGGTGACGTTGGAGTTGTTTGCGCCCACGCCTTTGACGACGGCTTTCATGGTGTAGGTTGCGGCTGCCACCCCTTCATCTGATATACGGGCTGCCAGATGCACCGACTCTGCGCGGGACAGATAATCCTGGGCCTTGAAGGTCTTGTCGGGGTAGCCTTTGAGTATGCCCGCTCTTGTCAGCGCTGCTATATAGGGCGCTGCCCAGGGAGAAATATCAAAAGCATCGATATAGTTGGGGGTGACGTTATTGAGGGGCTCGATTTCGTACACGCGGCACAGCATAACAACGGCCTGCTCACGGGTAACGCAGGCATCGGGTGCAACGGTGGTATCGGCATCACAGCCTATAATACCTGCGGATATGCAGTTTGCAAGAGTCTGTGCATACCACTCGCTCTTGTCGGCATCGGGATAATCATCCAGCACGGTCAGCTCTGCATCGGCAAGCTTGAAAGCGCGGCTTATAAAGCTTGCCAGCTGGGCGCAGGTCATATAGGCATCGGGCTCAAAGCTGCCGTCGGGATTACCCTGCAGCGCGCCAAGTCCGGTATAGCGGTCTATAGCTTCTGCTGCCCAATGATCCTGAGGCACATCGGTGTAGCCTTCTCTCTGCCCACTGCCTGCCGAGGGTGCGGGCGCGATAAGCAGCATATCATCCCCTGCGCTGACACCGATCGTCAGCAGGGATACAAGAATGCACAGTATCAAAACTCCGCCAAAAAACCGTCTCATCCCACTCATCCCCTTCAAAAAACAATTGTATCGCAAACACATCGTAATATTACCGATCTTTTGTATTATATTAACATTTTTTGCATATACAGTCAATAGCCGCCGCGGCGGTTTTTGGCGCTTCAAAGTCCAAGAAAAGATGTCCCGCTCTATTGCAAAATACTATATAATACTATATAATATAATAGAGTTTGTATACTGTGGCGTTCTGCGCCGTTTTATCATAGTATTATGAGGTGCTTTCTGTGTTTTATTTTGTAAGAGGCAAGGCTGCCGTTATCGAGCCTTCGCTGGTGGTCATTGACGCCGGCGGAGTGGGATATTCCATCAATACCTCCCTGCATTCTTCGTCCGGAGTCAAGCGGGGCGAGGAGGTCACATTCTATACCTACCTGCACGTGCGTGAGGATATATTTGAGCTGTACGGCTTTGCCACACAGAGCGAGCTGAGCTGTTTTAAGCAGCTTATCGGTGTGTCGGGCGTAGGCCCCAAGGCTGCGCTTGCCATACTGGGCACGGTCACACCCGAAAAGCTGAGCCTGTGCATCGTCACCGGCGACGAGAAGGCGCTTTGCGCCGCACCCGGCGTGGGCAAGAAGCTTGCCCAGCGTGTTATCCTTGAGCTAAAGGACAAGATAAACGCATCCCAGATAAGCGACGACACATCGGGTATTGCTGCAGCATCGGTGCAGCAGAGCAGCGCCATGGACGATGCCGTATCGGCACTTATTGCGCTGGGCTACCCCAGAGCGGCGGCGCTCAATGCCCTCAAGGGCGAAGAAAACAAGGGTCTGCAAACCGAGGAGCTTATCCGCGCAGCCCTGAAAAAACTGTTTTGATCAGAGGTAAAGTATGGCTATAGAGTTCGGTCAGGAAATGGAAGAGCGCATCGTTGCCAGCACACTCACCGAAAATGACAGCGGCGAGGTATCCCTCCGCCCGTCTTTTCTCAATGAGTACGTAGGTCAGGAGCGCAGCAAGGACAACCTGAAAATATTCATAGAGGCGGCACGTATGCGTCACGAGCCGCTGGATCACGTGCTGCTTTATGGCCCTCCCGGTCTGGGCAAGACCACTCTTGCAGGCGTTATTGCCAACGAGATGGGCGTTAATATCCGTGTGACTTCGGGTCCCGCTATCGAAAAGACCGGCGATCTTGCCGCTCTGCTCACCACACTCAACGACAACGACGTACTGTTTATAGACGAGATACACAGACTGTCCCGCGCCGTAGAGGAGATACTCTACCCCGCTATGGAGGATTTTGCTCTGGATATTATGATCGGCAAAGGCCCCTCCGCCCGCTCGGTGCGGCTTGATCTGCGCCGTTTTACCCTGATAGGCGCAACCACACGTTCGGGTCAGCTGTCCTCTCCCCTGCGCGACCGATTCGGTGTGCAGCTCAAGCTGGATATGTACACTATCGACGAGCTGACGCGTATTGTTATGCGTTCGGCCTCCCTGCTGGGTATCGAGGCCGAAAAAGCAGGCGCTGTCGAGATAGCTTCGCGCTCGAGAGGTACTCCCCGTATAGCCAACCGCCTGCTCAAGCGTGTCCGTGACTATGCACAGGTGCGCGGTCAGGGCATCATCACAAAAGAGATCGCCGACATGGCACTGTCGGCGCTGGATATTGACCAGTTGGGACTGGATCACACCGACCGCAGGATGATGGAGAGCATCATCCGCAATTTTGGCGGCGGCCCTGTTGGTCTTGACACTCTTGCCGCCACTATCGGTGAGGAGAGCATTACACTTGAGGACGTATACGAGCCCTATCTGATGCAGATAGGCTTCCTCAGCCGCACACCCCGCGGCAGATGCGTGACCCAGCGCGCCTATGAGCATCTGGGAATACCCTTTATTGGACAAATGGAACTGAAGTAAGGAGCAATTTTTACATATGGGCAAGTATTTTGGCACAGACGGTATCAGAGGTATTGCAGGCAGCGAGCTGAACTGCGATCTGGCATTCAAGGCAGGCGCTGCGTCTGCCTGCGTGCTGGGCAGAAGTCTTGATCGCAAGCCTCTGTTCATTATAGGCAGAGACACCCGCATCTCGGGTGATATGATAACCGCCGCACTGATCGCAGGACTGACTTCCGGCGGCGCTGACGTTATCGACATGGGCGTGCTGCCCACCCCCGCAATTGCATATTTTACCGCTAACAATGCTTTTGTTGACTCGGGCGTTGTTATTTCGGCATCCCACAACCCCTATGAGCACAACGGCATCAAGCTGTTCGGTGCAAGCGGCTACAAGCTGCGCGACGAGCAGGAAAATGAGATCGAGGCGCTTATTGACGATTTTGGCTCTGTCGCACTCAAGACAGGTGCAGACGTAGGCATCAAAAAGCAGTGGCAGGGCGACCCCGCCGAGGAATACGCACGTCATCTGGCAGGCTGCGGCAGGCAGCTTGACGGTCTGCGCGTGCTGATAGACTGCGCCAACGGTGCCGCATCCAAGACCGCGCCTATGATATTCTCGCTTTTGGGCTGCGAGGCTGATTTTATTGCCTGCACACCTGACGGCATCAACATCAACGACGGCTGCGGCAGCACCCATCTGGGCAAGCTGAGTCAGGCTGTAAAAGACGGCGGCTATGACCTGGGCATAGCTTTTGACGGAGATGCCGACCGCTGTCTTATGATAGACGAACACGGCGACGAGATAGACGGCGACCGCATTATCGGTGCGCTGGCAGCCTATATGCAGGATGAGGGCAAACTGCGCGGAAGCGCGGTTGTTACCGTTATGTCCAATCTGGGTCTGCTGGAGTTTCTCAGAGACCGCGGCATAACCAGCCGCATTACCGCCGTAGGCGACAGATACGTACTTGAGGATATGCTGGCATCAGGCTCCAACATCGGCGGCGAGCAGTCGGGTCACGTAATAATGACCGATTACTGCACCACCGGCGACGGAGAGATGACCGCCGTGCAGATCCTCTCTATGATAAAAACCAAGGGCTTGAAGGCATCGGATATAAGCCGTATTATATCTTCCTTCCCCCAGATAATGATAAACGTGGAGGTGAGAAACGATCTGAAGAAAACCATCGGCGCAAGTGACGAGGTAAAGGCTATTGAGGAGGAGATCCGCAGTCTGTTCGGCGACAGCGGAAGAATACTCATCCGTCCCTCGGGCACAGAAGCCAAAGTCAGAGTTATGGTAGAGGGCAAGGACAAGGAGCTTGTCACCGCTATGGCTCACAAGGCAGCAGACGTTATACGCGGCCTTGCGCAAAAAGCATAACAGTTAAAGCGCCCGAACCTGCATTCTGCTTGCAGGTCGACGAGGTGGAGGTTGGGCAAGCCATGCCCGAAAATCGAAAGGTTCGGCGGATGCCTCCTGCCGTCTGTATCCGCGGCATTGGCACGGGGAACAAAAACCGCAGGCAACTGCGAAACAACGCCCCGGGCAGGATACCAATATTTTTTGAATATATCGGAGTAATTATATATGTGTGGAATAGTTGGTTATGCGGGCGGCAAACGTGCTGTGCCCGTTCTTCTCAATGGACTTTATAAGCTGGAATACCGCGGCTATGACTCCGCGGGCGTTGCGCTTTTGGAGGACGGAGATATTACTGTCATCAAGACCAAAGGCAGAATTAACACCCTTGACCAAAAGCTGCAGGAGACTCCCTCGTCTTCCCGCTGCGGCATAGGTCATACACGCTGGGCGACCCACGGCGAGCCTTCGGATATTAACGCACACCCCCACGTCAGCGACAACGGCAAGGTTGCGCTGGTGCACAACGGCATACTGGAAAACTACATAGAGATCAGGGATATGCTCAAAAACTCGGGCTACACCGTCAAGTCTCAGACAGACAGCGAGGTGGCAGCCCACCTGTTCCAGATGTATTACAAGGGCGATCCCATCGCCACCACTCTGGAGCTGGGCAGACGGCTGCGCGGTGCTTTTGCATTTGCAATAATCACTGCCGACCGCCCCGACGAGATGTTCTGCACCCGCCGCGACAATCCCCTGATCATCGGTCTGGGCGAGGGCGAAAACATGATCGCATCGGACATCCCCGCCATTTTGCAGATGACCCGCCGCTTCATCGTATTGAGCGACGGTGAGGCTGCCCGTGTCACCGCCGACAGCGTCACCGTGTACAACGCGCTGGGCGAGGTTATCGAAAAAGAGGTCAACACGGTCACCTGGGACACCTCCTCTGCCGAAAAGGGCGGCTACGAGCATTTTATGATCAAAGAGATCTTCGAGCAGCCCAAAGCCGTGCGCGATACAGTTCTTCCCCGCATCAAAAACGGTCTGCCCGCCCTTGAGGAGTGCGGTCTGACCGACGAACTGTTCAAGGATATCGACCGCATCCACGTGGTTGCCTGCGGCAGCGCACTGCACGCAGGTCTGGTGGGCAAGGTACTGATAGAAAAGCTTGCACGCATCCCGGTCAACGCCACTATCGCCAGTGAGTTCCGCTACTCAGACCCCATCGTCAGCCCCAGAGACCTGTGCATCGTCGTTACCCAGTCGGGTGAGACTGCCGACACGCTTGCCGCCATGCGTGAGGCAAAACGCAAGGGCGCAAAGGCGGTGGCTGTTGTCAACGTTGTGGCGTCCAATGCCGCCCGCGAGGCTGACGGCGTACTGTACACATGGGCAGGCCCCGAGATCGCGGTGGCAACCACCAAGGCATACTCGGCACAGCTGAGCGCACTCTAC
>JAFYMQ010000130.1 GCA_017556565.1 Clostridia bacterium
GGATTGTGACCTGCTCGGGCTCGTATTCGTCATCGTTCCACCACATATATCCGGTAAACTCTCTGACCACATCTACGTTTACGCTGCCTGCTATGCTATCGGGCAGAATTGCAGGCACCTTATCCTGAACCTTGATCCTGAATATGCACCAACCGAATATCAGCACTGCGACGGCGAGAATTGATGCGCAAACCGTAAGCAGTATCTTTTTTCTTTTTTGGTAGCGGGCTTGCCAGCTCTGCCTAATTTCTTCGGTTATGGGATAATATTCAACCTCTTCCAGAGGTTTTTCGGCGGTAATATCTTGGGAATCCATGCTCTCATTGAGATTCTTCTGAGCCTTTATATACTGATACAGGTCTGCGCGGGCGGTCATCATATAGGGGGTTACCCACAAAAGAGAGGTATACGCCAACACCGCGGCAAAAATTACTGCCACCAGCGTATTCGCCCGAAGTATAAGAGCCGCAGCCAACGCTAACATATACCAACCGATAAAGCTAAGGTCAAGCAGGAATATACGCAGTTTGTATTCGTTGGTCATTTCTCTTGACAGCTGTCGGGCCTCTTTTACGCTGAGCCCGGGTTTTTCTGCCATAAGGAATGGTGCCATACTGTAAGAGTAATATCTCATAACGCCCGGTACGATAAACAGCAATCCCCAGAGCAGAGATATAATACGGCAGCTCCAGTACAGCCAAAATGATTTGAAGAAATGCTTGAAGCCTGCCCAAAGCTGACTGTGGTGTGCCTCTCTGCCCCGCTGCAAAGTAAGTGCGGCAGAACTTAGTCCTATAACGAATACAGGGCCAAGAATCATATCAATCAAGGGGATTTTTGATATGCTGTCTACAAAATTAACTATCCCTTCATCTACGTGCATATATGGTCCTAATATAGCAGTCAGCAATACGAATACCGATTCCATAATCCTATTCGCCAATGACATAACCGCAGCGTATATAATCATGATTTTGGCGGTAGGACCGAGGTTTCTGCTTACGCCAAAGTTCGCATTTTCTTTGTGGTCTCTTATAGTCATACTATATCCCTCCCCCATACTAATACTCAGTCGTAATATTGTTGGCTATCCGTATTATCTCATCCAGCGGTAGATCGCTCTGCACTTCATAATATATTTCATTATGGGTATCCACCCAACTGACAAAGAAATACTTTTCGCCCACTACCGATGCAGGATATCCCCAAACGGTGACCCCCTCACTTACCGGGTTTTTGGGTAAATCATCAAGAGTCCTGTAGTACTTTATATCCATAAGCCACTGTGATTTTCCGTCTTTGAGGCAGCTTACTTCGGCCTTGTAGATGTAAGAACTAACTCTATCAAAGGACACTACATGGATAGTATCATATTCTATCCGGAATATCCTGTACTCCCGCCGTACTTCTTCGGTAAACCATATGGTCGGCAAAAGGATGCTGGGGTGCTTGGAGGTTGCACGCGAAGGCTCTGTTGCATGTTGAATACTATACAAAGTATCTGCTACTATATCAGGGTTAAAGCAGCAGTATACAAAAGCTGCTGCAACAAGCAGGGTTAATATGACGGCGAGGACCATTTTGGCTTTTTGCCAAATACGGTAGCGGCGCTCTTTGCGCAGAGTCTCTGACATACGGCTGCGCATACGGTCGGAGAAGGTATGAGGGGCAGCACAGACGTCGGTGTTCTTCAGCTCGGCGCAGGCGTCTGTTACGTACCGCTGCAGACTTTTGTCATCAAAGCTGAATCGTTTGCTCATACTGTGTCCTCCTTTGCTTCCAGTTTGTCGCGGAGCTGTTTTTTGGCTCTTTCGGCAAGCTTGCGCAGAGCATCGGCGCGGATGCCCATAATTTCGGCAGCTTCTTTGGACGAATATCCGTACACGTAGCGCAAAATCAGCACCTCACGGTAGGCGGGGTTGAGACCTGCCAGCGCTATGGAAAAAGCGGATTTCTCGCTGAGGTCACTGCCCATGGTCGTCAGTTTTTCCAGCTCGGCATTACTGTCATAGAAGGCACGGGAGCGGATGATGTCCAGCGCCTTGTTCTGTGCTATGGTCACCAAAAAGGCGTACAGACTGTCCTCGGGGGCTTTTTTCAGCTTGGCGGTGTGTCTGACCAGGGACAAAAACGCCTGATGTACAGCATCCTCTGCATCCTGCTCATTCTTGAGGATGCGCATGGCGGCGCGGAACATACTCTCGCGGTAGTCGAGATAGATACGCTCAAAGGTAAGCTTGTCCTCGCGATTATTCAGTTGTACCGTGTAGACCAGTACATTAAGGAACATTTGGGTTCTCCGTTTCGTTTTTTGCTCTCTACTATATAAACGTTTGAGAGGGGCGGTTTGTGACAGGGGGATGGGAAATATTTTTGAGGTAATAAGTAATAGGTAATAGTGAAGAGGTGTGGTGTCGCCGGTGGCGACCGATCTGTGAGGGCGGCAGGAGCAAGCCCCTGCCCTACTTGGCGTGGTGCGGAAGGTGCGCGAGAAGAGAAGCAAGGGTATCATTTATCCCCTCCGTCAGCTGCGCTGACACCTCCCCTTGCAACAAGGGAAGGCTCAGGCGGGAGTGGGAAGGGAGCCTTTGCTCCAATAAGGTAAAGCCGTGCGGGGCGCAGATATGCCCATGCACGGCTTTGGTCAGTCTTTGTTTTCGGTTTTGGGGGCGTTTTTCAGCACTTCATCAGGTACGGGAGGACGGTCTATGCACAGGCCGTTTAAGCACCTGTCACATTCCATGGCGGGATAGGCGCATTGGGGGCAGAAGGTAAAATCGGCGGGGCTTTCGTATCCGCAGTATTTGCATCTCATATTGTCATCTCCACAAGTTTAGTGTTTTTATTATAACATACCGTTGCTATTCCGTCTATATTTGTGCTATGATTTTGTGGTAAAGGAGGCTTATATTATGGTATGCAAAATTATATCTTCGCTTGAGAAGTGTTTTTTGGATGAGTCTATAGAGAGCAAGCCCCAATATTCGGCAGCGTCCATGCTGAAAAACGAGGTTTTTCACTTTGGGGTATGCTATCAGATAAAGAGTCAGAAAGTGCATGGCAAGGGTTTTTACAAAATGTCGGTGTCGTCGCCTATCGCCGAGTATATAAAGTTCTGTCGGGTAAACCACGTACCCGTACATATGCCCGCCTACACGGAGCATATCGACGACAACTATCTGCGCACCGCACCCGGAATATATCCCGACCTGCTGGTGCCCATTGAGCCGGGGCAGCGGATGATGGGCTCGGATGATCTGCAGTCGCTGTTTGCAACCGTGGACACGGGCGCTCAGGTGTCAGCCGGAGTCTATCCCGTTGAGGTGACTTTTTCTACCATGGAGGACGAGTACGTATGCTCTGCCAAGCTTGAGCTGGAGATCATCGATGCCATGCTGCCGCCTCAGAGCCTGATATACACCAACTGGTTTCACTGCGACTGTCTGCAGAGCTATTACGGCACAGAGAGTTTTGATGAAAAACATTGGCAGATAATAGAGAACTTCCTCTCGACTGCCGCAAAACACGGCATGAATACCGTGCTGACGCCGATATTCACCCCGCCTCTTGACACCGATATCGGCCGCGAGCGTCCCACTACCCCGCTGATCGATATTACCGTCACAGACAGCGGGTATAGCTTCGGCTTTGACAACCTGGACAGATGGATAGATACCTGTCAGCGCGTGGGAATCGAGTATTATGAGATAGCGCACTTTTTTACCCAGTGGGGAGCTTTGCATGCGCCCAAGATTGTGGCAAACGTAAACGGCCAAACAAAAAAGATATTTGGCTGGGAGACAGACTCCTGCTCGCCGGAATACCGCGAGTTTTTGCAGGCGCTGATCCCCGCGCTGCTTGAGCATCTGCGTATGCGCGGCGTGGACAGGCTGTGTATGTTCCACGTCTCCGACGAGCCCAAGCTGGATCAGCTTGAGCAGTACGGACGGGCGCGGGCTATTGTTGCGCCGCTGCTGAAGGGTTATCCCATAATCGATGCGCTGTCCAACTATGAGTTCTACGAGCAGGGCGTGGTTGAGCATCCCGTACCCTCGAGCAATCATATCGAGCCGTTTATCGAGGGCAAGGTGCCCGGTCTGTGGACATACTATTGCTGCGGTCAGGGCAGAAACGTCTCCAACCGATTCATCGCAATGCCCTCTGCACGTACACGCGTACTGGGCACACAGATGTTCAAGTATGACATTGCGGGATTTTTGCAGTGGGGGTACAACTTCTACTACAATCAGCGCTCACATGAGCTGATCAATCCCTACGTCTGCACCGACGGCGACTATTTTGGCCCTGCGGGGGATGCTTTTTCGGTCTATCCCGCACTTGACGGCAGCGCTCATGCATCGCTGAGGCTGAACGCGTTTTTTGACGGACTGCAGGATATGCGAGCCATGCAGCAGTGCGCCAAACTCTACTCAAAAGAGTACGTCATCCGGCTAATCGAGGAAAATATCCCGCCCGTGACATTTGCAAGCTATCCTCACGATGCCGGCTGGCTGCTTACTGTCCGCGAAAAAATAAACACCGCCATAAAGGCGGCGGCAGGCAAATAAAAAATAAATTGGGGCGTTCGAAAGAACGCCCCA
>JAFYMQ010000131.1 GCA_017556565.1 Clostridia bacterium
CTGCAAGCTGCTCGATCTGCTGGTCTACATAGCAACAAGATAAAACAAAACGACAAGTTTTTCACAAAGCGTACCTATCTTTTTGACAGGTACGCTTTTTTTATATAAAAAGTGTTGGCAAATCGAAGTTTTTGGTGTAAAATATATTTGGATAATTATTTGCTCAGGAGAGTACTGTTTGAAATGTTTGAAATAATCACTAACGATACATTGCAGGAATACGAAGCTTTTGTGCGCGCTCATCCCAAGGGACACTTTCTCCAGTCCCACGACTGGGCAGCGGTCAAGGGCAGCTGGAAGTGGGAGGCTGTGGCAGTACGCAGCAGCGAGGGCAAAATATGCGGTGCGCTGAGCGTACTCATCCGCAAGCTGCCCGCTCTCCCCTACACTTTTATGTACTCGGCACGCGGTCCCGTATGCGATATAAACGACCGCGAAACTCTTGCCGAACTTGAAAAGGGCGCTGCCGCTCTTGCCAAAAAGCACAAGGCATACGCTTTCACCCTTGATCCCGACGTTCTCAGTTCGGAGACCGGATTCATTGACAGCATGAAGTCTCTGGGATTTGAGCACAAGCCCGGCAGCAAGGATTTTGACGGAATACAGCCCAACTATGTTTTCAGACTGAACGTGCAAGATAAGACCGAAGAGGATATCCTGGCTGCATTCCATTCCAAGACCCGCTACAATCTGCGACTCAGCGAGCGCAAGGGAGTAACGGTCAGACTGTGCGGCAAAGATATGCTGGCGGATTTTTCCCGTATCATGCTGGAGACCGGCAACCGCGACGGATTCATAACCCGTCCTCAGAGTTATTTTGAGACTATGATGGACGCTCTGGGCGAGGATTGCAGGCTGTATATGGCATTTTTGGAGGACAAGCCCATTGCAGGCACACTTGCCATCCATTACGGCAACAAGGTGTGGTATCTGTACGGTGCGTCATCCAACGAGCACCGCAACGTTATGCCCAACTATCTGCTCCAGTGGCGTATGATCCAGTGGGCAATAGAGACCAAGTGCGATATATATGACTTCCGCGGTGTCAGCGGAGATATTTCTCCCGATAATCCGCTCTACGGTCTGTACAACTTCAAAAAAGGTTTTGGCGGTGACTTCTGCGAGTTCTGCGGCGAGTTCACCAAGATATACAAAAAATCGGTCAATTTCTACGTCAACTCCATGCTTGGAACTATGCGCACGGTGCGCCGCAAGCTTGTTCTGTTCAAGAATAAGCTGCTGAAAAAAGCTTGAAGAATAAAGAGTGTTTCAGATAAGGTTACGCCTTATCGGCAAGCAACTTTTACGAGGGGGACAAGAATATGAAAAAACGTGTGGTAATCTCAAGGGACAAAATCGCAAAGAACATTGCCCTCGCACGCAGCAAGGCAGGCAAGACCGAAATCATTGCCGTACTCAAGTCCAACGCCTACGGCTACGGATTGGACAAGCTTGCTGCAGAACTGAGAACAAACGGCATCCGCCGCTTTGCCGTCACCGAGCCCAAAGATGCACTCAAGCTGCGCGCCGCAGGTTTTTTGGATGAGGAGATACTCATCATCCGTTCTACCTCCCGTGAGGATGATATAAAAGATATCATCAAAGCTACCGCAACCGCATCCATCGGCTCATATGACGATGCCGTTCTGCTCAACAGCCTTGCTCAGGCAGAGGGTATCGTATGTGACGCTCACATCAAGATCGATACCGGTCTGGGAAGATACGGATTTGAGCCTGTTGAGCACGACCGTATTATTTCTATTTTCCGTTTCATGCCGAATATAAATGTTACGGGTATGTACTCCCACTTCTCCGACCCCAAGAACAAAAAGCGCTGCATGGCTCAGCTGGAAAAGCTGCAGACCGTTGTGTCCAAAGTCCGCGAATCGGGATTTGACCCCGGTATGCTGCATATCGACGCATCCGTATCCCTCGTAAAGGGTCACACCGAGCTGCTGGACGCGGTCAGACTGGGAAGCGCCATCACCGGCAACAACCCTGCTCTGCATTCGGCAGGTTTTGTACCCGTTGCAAGATTTGAGGCGGAAGTATCCGAGGTAAGATGGCTGCCCAAAGGCCATCCTATCGGCTACGGCAACGCATACGTCACCAAGCGTCCCGTCAAGGTCGCATACATACCCGTAGGCTACTACGACGGATTTATGGTCGGCAAAAAGGATGATATATTCTCCTTCCGCGCCAAGGCCGGCAGATTTGTCAGAGCAGGTCTTGCTCTGCTCAAGCCTCAGAAGGCTTACGTGCTCATCAATGACAAAAAGGCCAAAGTCTTGGGTCACGTGGGCATGAACCATACCGCTATAGACGTTACCAATATAGCATGTGAGCCCGGCACCACCGTGGTGCTGCCCAACACCCCCTTCTTTGTACACCCCAGCATCCCCAGAAATTATATGTAAACCACTGTAAAGCAAACAAGCTTTGCAGTTATCACACACAAATACTACTCAACAGGAGGTACACCCTATGAAAATGATCATCGCTATAATGAACTCTGACGACGCTCCCGTAGTCATCCAGAATCTTATGAAGCAGAACTTCTCGGTGACCAAGCTGTCCTCCACCGGCGGTTTTCTCCGCTCGGGTAACGTAACCGTTCTTATCGGTGTTGACGAAAGCAAGGTTCAGGAAGTTATCGACATAGTCGCCAAGTACTCCAAGAGCCGCAAGCAGCTTATCCCCTCCTCTTTTGAGGCAGGCGCATGCTTCGATCCCAGTGTGCCCATTGAGGTTACAGTAGGCGGCGCTACCATATTCGTCGTTGACGTTGACCGATTCGAAAAGGTCTGAGTATGTTTTTTCCCTCTCTGCTTGGCAATGAACGGCTGAAGCGGATGTTTGCCGATATGCCACCAGACAAGGTGGGCTCGGCAATAATCTTTGCAGGCGCTGACGGCACAGGCAAAGTCACCGCCGCCACCGATCTGGCTGCCGCTCTTTTGTGCACGGGAGCAGACCGCCCCTGCGGCAGCTGCCCCTCCTGCCGCAGGATGAAAGCCGGCACCAATTCGGATTTTGAGCTGTTTGGCGAGGGGCTGGAAAAAGCCCCTACAATAGATCAGGTTCGCGAGATGCGCTCCCGCTCTTTTGTGCGGTCGGGCGACGCGGGGTTCAAGGTCTTTGTTATCGCCAATGCAGACAGGCTCAACCCCCAGTCTCAGAATGCTCTGCTCAAGGTTCTCGAAGAGCCTCTTAACACGGTTTTTATACTCACTTGCGCCAATGTCATGGATCTGCTGCAGACGGTCAGATCACGATGCACCGTATACAATATCGAGCCTTTGGATCAGGATACCATCGTCAGGGAGCTGAGCCGGCTTGAGGGTTATACCCGTCAGCAATGCACCGAGGCCGCAGCTATGGCACAGGGCAGTCTTGAAAAGGCGCGGGATATTCTGGCAAACGGACAGTCCGCCCACGAAAAAGCCGCACTGCAGTTTTGCTCGGCGCTCGGAAACGAGCTTGCGGTATTCAAAGCTGCCAACGCGGCAGGCGCGCTGAGCCGCGAGGATTATATGCTCTTTTGCATAGCTTTGTGCAGGCATCTGTCCGATAAAATGAAGACCGACAGCAATACAGCCATGCTCATAGAGCTGTATGACTATATACAAAATCAAATGAATACGATGACGCAAAATCCCTCCGTATCCGCACTCAGCGGAGCGCTGGCTGCATTTTGCGGCGATCTTTACGGAGGAAATATATGCCCGAAGTCATAGGAGTCAGATTCAAAAAGGTCGGCAAGGTCTATTATTTTGACCCAGCCGGCGTTACGGTAAAAAACGGTCAGCCGGTAATAGTTGAAACGTCCCGCGGCACCGAGTGCGGTGAGGTTGTGATGGTCAATCGCGAGATTGCCGAAGAGCAGATCACCTCTCCCCTCAAAAAGATGCTGAGAATTGCAACCGATGCCGACCTCAAGATCGTTGAAGAAAACGAAAAGTTCGAAAAAGACGCATACAAAATCTGCGAGGAAAAGATCCGCAAGCATCAGCTGGAAATGAAGCTGATCGCCGTTGAATACACCTTTGATCACAACAAGCTGCTGTTTTATTTCAGCGCTGACGGCAGAGTGGATTTCAGAGATCTGGTCAAGGATCTTGCGTCTGTGTTCCGCGTCAGGATCGAGCTGAGACAGATAGGCGTAAGAGACGAGGCCAAGATGGTCGGCGGTCTGGGCGTTTGCGGATGCCCGCTGTGCTGCAATACCTTCCTGGATTCTTTCCAGCCGGTTTCCATCAATATGGCAAAGGATCAGGGTTTGTCTCTCAACCCCACCAAGATCTCTGGTACCTGCGGCAGACTGATGTGCTGCCTCAAGTACGAAAACGAGGCTTATCAGGATCTTATCAAGCACGCGCCTCAGGTGGGCAGTCTGGTTGAGACCCCGCAGGGCAAGGGCATCGTTATTGAAAATGCTCTGATAAAAGAAACCTGCAAGGTAAAGCTCAACTCCTCGCCCGATACCCCCGCAGTATTCCCTGTCAGCCAGTGCAAGGTGCTCAAAGCCCCCGACAGACCCGCAAAGAACGACAACGAAGAAAAAGATAATTAAAACATTTTATAATACAGAAAGGTCAACCAACTTATGAAACAGGACATGATTCTTATTCTCGACCTTGGCAGCGAGGAAAACTCTCGTTTAGCTCGCGTTATACGCGCACTCGGCGTGTACAGCGAGATCCATCCCCACGACATCACCAAAGAAGAACTTACCGCTCTGCCCAACGTTAAGGGTATAATCCTCAACCACGGCAAGAACAACATCGTAGACGGCAAGCAGATCTTTGCCGGCGAGTACATCAAGACTCTCGGTCTGCCCGTGATCGAGCTCACCGAGCTCCCCTGCTGCGACAACAAGCTGGGCGAGCAGCTCAAAGGCTTTGTATTCGATGAGTGCAAGTGCGAAGCCAACTGGAACATGAAGAACTTTGTATCCGACCAGATTGAGCTGGTACGCCGTCAGGTCGGCGACAAGAAGGTGCTGCTGGCTCTGTCCGGCGGTGTTGACAGCTCGGTCGTTGCCGCTCTGCTGATCAAGGCTATCGGCGATCAGCTCCACTGCGTACATGTCAACCACGGTCTGATGCGCAAGGGCGAGAGCGAGCAAGTTGTTGAGGTATTCCGCAACCAGCTCAAGGCAAATCTGGTCTACGTTGATGCTACCGACCGTTTCCTTGGCAAGCTGGAGAATGTTGCCGACTCCGAGCAGAAGCGCAAGATCATCGGCGCTGAGTTCATCCGCGTATTTGAAGAAGAAGCCGAAAAGCTGGGCAAGATGGATTTCCTGGCTCAGGGCACAATCTATCCCGACATCGTTGAGAGCGGCACCAAGACCGCAAAGGTCGTCAAGAGCCACCACAACGTAGGCGGTCTGCCTGAGGATCTGGCATTCAATCTGGTCGAGCCCCTCAAGTTCCTGTTCAAAGACGAAGTCCGCGCTTGCGGCGTTGAGCTGGGTCTGCCCGCCGAGATGGTATACCGTCAGCCCTTCCCCGGCCCCGGTTTGGGCGTAAGATGTCTGGGCGCTATCACCCGCGACCGCCTGCACGCACTCCGCGAGGCTGATGCTATCCTCCGTGAGGAGTTTGCCAAGAACGGCCTGCAGGGCAAGGTATGGCAGTACTTCACTGCGATTCCGGATCTGAAGAGCGCTGGCGTCCGCAATCATGCACGCGCTGACGAATGGGCAGTCATCATCC
>JAFYMQ010000132.1 GCA_017556565.1 Clostridia bacterium
GTGTACTCATTCCGTCGCCGGGACTTTTGGGGGGGGCCGGGGTTGTGGGTTCTGCGGGGGTGGTGGGTTCTGACGAAGATGCGTTGTACAGGGTATACTCGCCGTTTACAGAGGATACGGTTGCGCCTTCGCGGCAGATGAGCACCGAGCCTTTGCCCATAAAGTTCAGGGTCAGTATCATTCCGCTCTGCACGTCCATTATCAGGTTGTCGGCTTTGATATTCATATTGCCCGCGATGGCTTTGGTCGTCAGCATACTTCCGCTTGCGCCCTGAGTGATAAGCACCATGCCGCCCGCAGCGCCCGACAGGGTCACGTCTTTGGCACAGACCAGCACGATACCCTGATTGCCGGGGCTCATGCTGAACTCACCGGGGGTGCTGACATAGGATGCGATGGCGTTGCTCAGTATCGTTACCACCGAGGCGCGGTTTATGTTGCCGGTGGGGGCGAGCATATTTTCGCCCACGCCCTTGATATAGCCAAGATCGACAAAGCTTCTGACGTAGCCCTTTGCCCAGTCGGCGGTAAGAGCGCCGTCGCTGAATCGGCTCAGGTCTTTTGATGCGCTTTCGCTGATGCCCCATGCTCTGCCCAGCATAACGATAGCTTCCTGTCTGGTGACGTTGTCCGAGGGACGGATGATGCCGCCGCCGTCACCCTTCATGATGCCTGCCTGCACGCAGCAGAGCACAGCCTGCTCATACCATGCGCCTGCGGGCAGGTCTGTGTAGGTGTTGGGCGCGCTCTCGGTCAGCTTGAGCAGGCGGGTAATGACTGTCGCCAGCTCGGCGCGGGTGATGGGATCATCGGGGCGGAAAAGTCCGTTTGCGCCCTGCACGATGCCTGCTTGGCTCCACTCGGTAATGGCGCTCTCGCCCCAGTGGTTTGCGGTATCGGTATAGGCTGCCATGGCAGGCAGGCAGAATGCCAGCGCCAGCACGGGCAGCAGCAGTAAAACTCGCTTGAATGTTCTGTTCATTGCCGGATCAACCTTTCTTTGTTTCCATTTTGGGCTCGGGCAGGTAGTTTTCAAAAATCACGCAGTCGGCGCCCTCTCCCTCACCCGGCTTGCGGCTTGTCCAGCACACGTCCATAGCGCCCATAGTAAGCACCATACGGACAAGCCCGGGTTTTTCCTCTATGCGGTAGGCAATAAAATGAGGTCTGCCGATAAAGTTGAGCGCGCAGTTTCCCAGCGCCCAGGAAAGCAGCCTGGGCTGGTTTTTGTAGTTTTCGGCGCGCTGGCACAGCTGACCGCGCACTGTACGGGGGCGGTGTTTTTTGAACCATCTGAGCACTCGGGGGTCAAAGCTCTCGACGCAGATCTTGCCCTTGTAATTTTCCAGCTCATCGCAGACTTTTTGACAAAGTTCGGCATTTTTCCTGCCGGTTTTTATCTCGATTATCATGGGTGCGACGCCGTTATAGACTTCCAGCACGGACGAAAAGAGGGGGATCTTTTCGCTTGTGCCCAACAGGGAATACTGCTGCAGCTCATCATATGTGCAGTCGGCGATTTTTTTGTCCACACCGCACATGCGCCTGAGGTCATCGTCATGAAAGACCACCACCTGACCGTCGGCACTCAGGTGCACGTCAAGCTCAATACCGTAGCCCTTTTCGGCAGCTTTTTTGAAGGCTGTAAGGCTGTTTTCGGGCACGTTTTCGTCAATATTGTGCAGGCCGCGATGGGCATAGTATCTGCCTCTGTAGACTTTTTTGACGTAGCTTGGAATATCCGCAGGCAGGAAAATATACAGAAATCCCACCACGGGCACACCGATTACAATAAGTATCCACCACAAGATATTCATACGCTTCACGACCTTTCTACTTATTATTGTATATCTTTATGCCCATATAGTCAATACCGCCCCGACGCGATGTGTCGGAGCGGTTCGTTTTAGATTTTAGTCTTTCGGGGTTCCGGCATAGCCCAGCACTATATCCCCCATATAGGAGTTATCTATTCTGGAGCCTCTCTCCCAAACACGCAGGTTATCCACATAGAATATAGGCTCGGCTGCCTCGCAGTATACAGCGATCAAGTTCTCGCACTCATGTACAACACCCGTGCCGAGATACTCCAGCCCTTCGGGCAGAACGATAGTCTCAAAGGCACACTTGCGGAATGTAAGATCCTCCAGATGGCGGAGGGATTGGGGAAGTTTTACCGTTTTGAGACTTGTGCAATGGCTGAATGCCTCGACCCTGATGCGCTCTACACCCTCTTCGATCAGCACCTGCTGCAGGTTTTTGCAATATGCGAAAGCGCCTGCTTCGATCTCTTTTACTGTGCCGGGAACAGTAACAAAGAACAGGTTACTATACGCAAATGCAGATTCAGGGATAACCTCTACACTCTCACCAATGGTCAAGCTCGTCAGCTTGTCGCAATAGGAAAAAATGCCGCCGCCGTAAACTTCCGCGCCGTTGAACACAACCGACTCAACGGCACTGTTTGCAAAAGCATATATACCCAGCAGGGTCATATTCTCGGGCAGAACAACATTCTTAATGCCCACGCCTTTGAATGCCTCTATGCTAATTTCTTTGAGCGCGGAAGGTAAGCTTGCCAGATCCAGTTTTGCACAGTTTTCAAATGCACGCACGTCAATGATCTCAACACAATCAGGCAGATTGATCTCAGTCAGAGTTGTGCAGCCCTGGAAGGTCTCTATGTCGATTTTGGTAATTCCGTCGGGCATAACGACCTTTTCCAACCATCCGCATTTTGCAAATGCTCTTGCACCTATCTCGGTGACGCCTTTGGGGATGGTGACGGTAGTTATATAACTGCTTTCAAACAGACCCACGGGTATTCCGGAGAGAGAATCAGGCAGGATTATCTCTTTTGCTCTCCAATACTGGAATGCATATTCGCCAAGCTCACAGCCATAGGGAACTTCGAACACATCGATATCCTGACTTGGGCGCCAGAATCGGCTGCCCATATATGTAACACGCGCCAGTTCACCCAACGCCTCCATGCTGATATTGCAGTTGTAAAACATCTCATCACTAAAGACCGTGACCGCATGAGGAACCTTTATATCTGTCAGCATATTGCAATATTTGAATGCAGCGCTGCCTATGCTCTTGACGCTTTCGGGCAGTTTGATTCTTGCCAGCTTCGTGCATTCCTCAAAGGCACTTGCGCCGATCTCGGTAACCGAGTCGGGGATATAGATGCTCTCCAGGTTTGTTCCTTTGAAGGCTCCGTCACCGATAGCGGTTACTGTGTCGGGCAGATAGACCTTTTTTACGGGTCGGATGCCGGAAACCTTGACTACGGGCAGACCTGCTACATGGGAAGGGACAATAACATCCGAGCTGTCATAGCTGCCAATTCCCGTCACCTCAAAGCTCTTGCCGTCTGCACTCAACGAAAACTCCAGATTGGTTGCGGCTTCAAGATTGCACAGAGTGCATTTGTTGTTCTCTACCTTGTGGCAAGCAGGTATTACCTCATACTGTACACTTTGGCAGGTTTTGCAGACATACTTGATCTCGCCGTCTTGGGTGCATGTACTGTCTTCTGTCTCTGCGGCTTCAAAATCGTGGACATCGCAGATTATGGGCTCTAAGGGTGTCTCGGGAGTATCATTGCCGCCTGCGGGGGTATCATTGCCGCCTGCGGGAGTATCGTTGCCGCCTGCGGGAGTATCGTTGCCGAATATATCGGGTACTTTGCCGTCACCGGTGCTGTTGTCAGCGTCCTTACCGCAACCTGCAAATACAAGCACCATTGTAAGCACAAGTGCCAGAACCGAAATTGCTCTGAATTTTTTCATTATTGCTTTCTCCTCTTTCCGTGATTTTTGTATTATATCACTTTTTCGTGCTTTGTTCAACCATTCTATCCAAATCCGACTGACTCCAAATGCCATAAGCCAGGTCTATGGATTCAAATCCCAACACCATAACACCCGTTTGTTCGTATCGGTTAATGGTTTTTCGCATCTCCTGCTCTTTATCGTTGGCTCCCTGGTTTTCGTAGCTTTCTCCCTTGAGTATAAACTTCTGTACGTCGGATGACAGACTGAATACTTCGTACATAATCAGCGGATATCCCCGCCTGCCAAAAAATCCTCCCCGACCTCAGCAATACGCTTGATCCACTTGGAAAATGCCATGGAGTCGTTGAGGGTGTGCAGGCTTTTCATCGACGCTATGCAGACCTCTTGGGCAATATCTTGTGCAGTTATAATAATACATATATGGCTATTGATTATATTATTTCGCGCTTTTTTCGTCAAGACCGTTGCGCTTGAGGGAGTTTTAAGTTACAATATTTTTGAATATTTTTTGCAGGTGATAATATGAAACTCAACTACAAACGCACCATGCTGGTGGGCTTTGCATTCTTCCTGATCTCTCTGTTCTGGCAGGCCTATGACAGCACCATCCCCGTACTGCTGACCAACAAGTTTGGTATGTCTCAGACTTTTTCGGGCATTGTTATGGCGCTGGACAATATTCTTGCCCTGTTTATGCTGCCCTTTTTCGGCTCGCTTTCTGACAAGAGCCGCTCAAAGTACGGCAAGCGCACACCTTTTATCGTAATCGGTACGGTTGTTGCCGCCGCCTCCCTTGTATTCCTGACCTTTGTTGATGCCGCTCAGCTCAGAAACATCAGCGAGGTCAGCAAAATCGACGATCCCGCGGCGCTGGAGACCCTGTACAACCACCAGAAGGACGAGACCCTTATGACCCCCGAGGGTGACAAGTTTGTCCTCAGCCAGAAGTATACCGTTGAGCAGTTTGCCGCTATCCGCTCCACCGTCAAAAACGGCAGCGGCAAAGACGTGACCAACCCCGACTACACCAACTTTGTTGCCCCTGCCCGTCAGGCTTATGCATGGGACGTGACACTCAATAATCCCGGCACGCTGGCAGGCTTTGTACTGCTGCTGCTTATCGTACTGCTTGCCATGGGCACATTCCGCTCCCCTGCCGTTGCGCTGATGCCCGACGTTACCATCAAGCCTCTGCGAAGCAAGGCCAACGCCATCATCAACCTGATGGGCACAGCCGGCGGTATTCTGGTGCTTTTGATGGGCAAGAAGTTTGCCACCTCGGCGGTAGGCAACTCGCTGATGAGCTACACCCTGTTCTACTGCATCGTGGCGGGCATTATGCTGGCTGCGCTGGCTGTTTTCCTGCTGACCGTCCGCGAGAAGAAATGGTCGGAGGAGATGCAGCAGGAGAGCATTCGTCTGGGCATCGAGGACAAAGAGGAGGACACCTCCTCCCGCGGCAAGCTTGGGGCAGCCGAGCTTAAGAGCCTGATATTCATCCTGCTGAGCATTGCTCTGTGGTATTTTGGCTACAATGCGGTCACGTCCAAGTATGCCGTCTATGCCGCCAACGTACTGGGCAAGGACTACAA